>WJJU01000169.1 GCA_014729595.1 Chitinivibrionales bacterium | reverse complement strand
CCTATTATCAAAAAAAAGAGCCCCGCGGCGGCTCCGGTCGAGGAAATTCCAGCCCCGAAGGCGCCCGCCGAAGCCGTTGTGCCCTCCGCCCCGGAGACAGCGCCGGTCGTTCGCGACGTTACACCCACCGCACCGCCCCAAAAAGAAACCGAGCCGCTACGCTTGTACCCGGGAGTGGCACTTGACAACGTAAATTTCGCCCCGATCTATACTCCTAGCCCGGTCTATCCGCCGATAGCCAAAAAAGCGAGCATTCAGGGCTATGTCGATGTCGATCTGCTTATCGGCGAAGATGGACGGGTGAAAAAGTATTCGATCGTGACCGTATCCGGGCATCCCTCGTTCGGCAACGAAGTGGCCGCGGTCATACCGCGGTGGCGCTTTCCACCACCGCGGTACAAGGGGAAGAAAGTCGAGATCAAGTATTTGTATCGCGTTAATTTCAAGCTCGATTGAGCAACTCGGATTAGGCTTATTCCGCGCCTATCGTTACCCTCTCCAGGTCGCCTTCCCGCCCGTTCATCGCCATGGTCCAAATATATGCCTGAGCATGATTCACTTTGAATATCACCCCCTTGGAATCGGGGAATTGCTTGTGAATCTCACCGACCCACGGCCGTTCTTCCAGCAGCCGTTTCTTGAGCCCTTCATCTTCGACTATTTCGGCCACGCCGGCAACTCGCATCATTTTGCCGTCCTGCGGCCCCGTTCCCGGATCGTAAAAGGCGATTTCCACATTCGGATTCTTTTCCAACTGATGCGGCAAGCTTTTCATAGTGCCCGTGTGGTAATAAAAACCAGTATCATCGGCAAACCACATCATCATGCCGCGAACATGAGGCTTATCCCCTTCGACGGTAGCAACCCACGACACCGGGTGCTGATTGGCGAACTCGATGATCTCCGCTTTTTCCATACAAACCCTCCCGTGTTGATAGTGAAGCTTTATGATTTCAACAGAGTGAACGTACATCGTTCACTCTCATCCCAATCCGTAACCCAACGCCGAATTTTCAAACGGCCGGCGCCGCGTACGCCTTAAAATAGAACTTGCAATCACCGACGGCTTTCGCGTGGGCTAGCTCTCAGCTATTGAGTGGAACTGTAATTCTTACGAAAATCCGACGGAGACATACCGAACTTTTTGGCAAAACATTGCGAAAGATAAGCAGAAGCGTTGAAACCGCACTCTAAAGCAATTTGCGAGATAGTAGCTTCGCCCACCCGCAGCATTCGTTTAGCGCAATCGAGGCGTACCTCCATAAGATAGTCCATCGGCGACACCCCCATTTCAGCTTTGAACACACGCGAAAAATGTGATGCCGACAGATTCGCTTCGTGGGCGATATCGTTTACCGATAGTTTTTCGCCGTAATGGCCGTGAATAAATTCCACCGCGCGGCTGACGGATACACGGCCGCCAAGGCGCGCCGCGGATGCACCGATCGCGAATATTTGCCGTATCACAAGATGCACCACTTTGAGACACCCGGCATCAAGCAAAAGCTCATGGCCCGGTGACGCCTCCTCGTACTCCGTCAAAAACTCCTTAAGCGTTGTTACGATACGATCGTTCGAAGAATATAATTCCCCACGGAACGTAGGCACGTCCGTTATGTCGTACAACGCAAGCTGCTTCTCAAAAAACGCTTTATCAATCAAAACCGCCATATAACGCGCTTGTCTCTCCGCCGCAAGCTCCTGGTGAGGTATCCCCGGCGACATAACGCTCATGGTGCCATAGCGCGCACGAAGTATTGTTTCGCCCATACGTATTTGACAGTAATCGTCAAACGCCACGACTATTGAATACGAAGGATGCGTGTGATTTGGAGAGGTCGCATACAAGCAAGGCCCGGCCACCGGCATGAATACACCCATGTTGGGGGAAACAGCGCTGTCAACGTAACGTAAATGCTCTTCGGTTATTTCACCAACCAGTGCCTGTATACGGCTTAAGTCTCGGCTCATATTATCATCCGGATGTCATAACACATTACGAGTTCCAAAATAATGAGCTGCTATTCATGCCTCGCCTTCGGCTCCCCGCCGGATCCTCTCACCCGGTCGCAAAAATACGCACTTCCTGACCATAGGCGCCCTAAGAAGTGGGCTAGCCATGAGAAGTATCAGCCACTTTTTTCTTTTCGCCAGCCCGATTCATGGGCGGAAAAAACGAATCTACCGTTCTCTTTGTCTCTTCAAGCCACTCTTTTCGCAGCTCTTCGTTGCTTGTGACAACCGTGGCAAACGTTCGGCGATAGAAATCGTTCACCCCACATAGTCCGAAAATGCAATTTTTCCAGATCGTTTCGAGGGGATCCCCGAATACCGTTCGCTCTCTTCGCTTTTCCGTATTTGATGTATTGAATACCAGTGCGGTTTCGGCACGAAGCAACCCTTTGGGCACACCCTCCCCGCCGTCACCGGCCACGAATTCATACGCTACCCCCGGCCTGATCACCCTATCCACCCAACCTTTCAAAATAGCCGGCGGCTGTCCCCACCAATTGGGATGAACGACAATCACGCCGTCGGCTCGTGCGATTTGTTCACAGTGTTCCGCAATTTTTTCGGGAAGTTGAGCATCCTTGGCGATTTCTTCGAAGCTAAGCACCGGATCGAAGCTTTCTTGGTAGAGATCATGGTAAAAAATCTCGTGCCCATTGAACCATAACTGTTCCGCCGCCGTTTGCGCAACGGCATGATTGAAGCTCTTTGTGTTTGGATGAGCAAGAATGAGGAATATTTTCATGTCCCTTGACTCCTTCAATCGGCTATGGAGGGGTTTGCCGTGTAGTGTCGGTTTCTGAGTGCGAATCTCCGTTTGCAGTATTTATCCCCCTGTTTCTTTCCAAAGTGCGGGCGAAAATGGCGGCGGCCGCCGCGCACGAATAGTTGCATCAGGGTCCCTTCAGGATTGTAAATTTCCCGGAAAATTAACCTGCGCTCTCATTCGCCGCAAGTTTTTGTAAGTATCACCGCCGCTTCGTTGTTGGAAAAACTAAACGGGCGCAAAGCATAATTCGAATCCCTCCGTCATTTCCATTCGGCCGTCGATGCCCATAAACAGCGCCTGCGTGCCCGGCACTCGATCGATAAGCTCAAATGCTCGGTCCACGCCGAGAATGAAAGCGGCGGTAGCGAGAACATCGGCGACTACCGACCGATCGGAACGCACCGTCACGCCGGCCAAGCCCGATTGGGCGGGCATACCGGTGCGCGGATCGATCATATGATGATAGCGGCGGTTACCACGAACAAAGTAGCGCTCATAGTCCCCGGCAGTCACGACAGCCCCATTTTCGATCAGCAGAAAACCAACCAAATCGGTGGAATCTCCGCGAGGATCGCGAATGCCCACTTTCCACGGAGATCCGCCGGGCCTGCTTCCGACAGCCACTACATTGCCGCCAAGGTTGATAAGTGCGGAACGTATGCCATGCCGTTCACAAAGGTGGACCGCTCTATCGGCGACCCAGCCTTTAGCTATCCCACCCAGATCGATCGCCTGCCCCGGTCGTCGAAGACGTGCATGAGTCGGCGGGAGAATCTCAATATCGTGAAAGCCGACAAGCGAAAGTTTTGCGGCAATGTCTTGGGGGTTTGCAGGTTCTTCGGTATCGATTGCGGTACGCCAAAGGGTGGACAAAGGTGCAATGGTGACATCGAACGCTCCATCGGTAAGCTCACCAAACTCAGTGACCAACCGAAGTATTTCGATGGTTTCGGTATCTACGGCAATGGGATCGGATCCGGCGTGAGCGGCGAGGCGGGCAATAGTGCCGGCCGGCTCAAAAACGCTCCATAGATGGTGTAGTCGAGCTATTTCGGCGGCGATTTCGGCCGCGACCGATTGGGCGTTGAGTCCATGGATAAGCTG
>WJJU01000003.1 GCA_014729595.1 Chitinivibrionales bacterium | reverse complement strand
TCCCTATAGAGAAAGTGTAAGGTTGATATTTTCAATCGCGGCGACAACCGCTCGAAGAAACCGCGCCCCCGGAGCGCCGTCGACCGCACGATGATCTATAGTCAAGGAAAGCCCGATATGTGGCTCAAATCTCGGCCCGCCGTCGGGCCCGGCCACCGCTTTTTGCGTGATGGTATTGACCCCCAAAAGCGCCACCTGCGGAGGATTGAGAACCGGCGTGAAATACTCGATTCCAAAACCACCCAAGTTCGAGAGCGTGATCGTCCCCCCCGTCAAAAGATCCGGATTAATGGATCCTTCAATGCACTCCCGCGCCACCTGTTTGACCGCCTTGGCCAACTCATTGAGTGGAAGCTGATCGGCGAATCGTACAACCGGCACCATCAGTCCCCGCGGCGTATCAACCGCCGTCGCCAAATGAACGTGATCGTATTGCCTGATAGTTCCGTCCTGAAACAAGGCGTTAATTTCGCGGAACCGAGGCAGCACACGGGTAAGAGCGAAAGCGACCAAGTCGTTAATCGTTATATTGGCCAATTCCATGCTTTCGCCCATTTTCTTAACCTGCGCGCGATAAGCAAGAATGGCCGATGCATTGGCGGTTGCGTGCAAAGTAAGCTGGGCGGACTGCTGCAACGACTGCATCATCCGCTCCCCTATAATCTTCCGTATCTGTGACGGCTTGATTTCGGTATAGCCGTCCCGAACACCGCTCGCCGGTTCCGCCGCGAATGAAGAGGGAGCGACGACAAGATCGCGCGATAGAATTTTGCCCCCGATACCCGTCCCCGAAGCGGGAACGCTCAAGCCCCCTTCGCGAACTTTATCCCTTGCGGTCCTCGTCATCGGCGCCGCGGCCGCCCGCTTCTTGACGTCACGCTCGATAATCCTCCCCTTGGGGCCACTACCGACCAAGCCGCTTGTTTCAACCCCCTTGGTCTCCGCCACTTTGCGTGCCCGCGGTGAAATTCGCATCCCGCCCGCCGCAACCACCGTCTCCGAAGATTCCGCGTTCAGCGGCGAAGCCAACTGGGCCCGCGATCCCTCCTCCTGAGCCGGTTGCGAAAGAGAATGGGGAGCGGCTTGTGAACCCGCCGGGGCCCCTTCGCCCGCCGGTTTGTACTCATCCACCGTCTCGCCCGGTTCGCCGATCACCGCAACATTAGTAAGCACCGGTACGTCGGCGTCGGCGGGAAAGAAAACATCAAGAATAGTTCCGGCGGCCGGCGATTCGAACTCGAAACTGGCTTTGTCGGTCTCGTAGGTAAAAAGAAGATCACCCTCGCTAACCTTCTCCCCCTTCCCCTTATGCCATTCCAAAATCACACAACTCTCAACGGACTGGCCCTGACGCGGCATTGCAATTGGGACGGCCATTTTTGTTTCTCCTTTATGTATAATAACTGTATGAATCTCTTCCGGTTCGCCCCCCACGAACGGTGAGCCTCAAGCCACAATATATCTCTCAACGATGCAAAAAGCAAACAAAAATGTGCATTGCCCATGCTTTTTTTTGCTCATTCTTGCACAATCTAATGGTAGGCAAACCAAGCTAAGATAAGACAAATCATCGTAACACCTTAAATATCATTGATTTACACCTGTAACCGCCCCGCCGTAATCCTCACCGAAAGCGATCGAACCGATCTCCGCCCGTGCCGTCGGAATGCACTCGGTTCCGACCCGCGATCGAAAGAGACGGCGCTCGTTCGGTTACCGAGGTGATCGGCGGGCACGACATTCTCTCAGATTGTATATTCCACCCCGGAGGTCGATCACCTGGTTCCCAACAAAGGAAAACTACTATGGCTGGAAAGAGCATCGACGTAGTGGTAGCCGGATACTTGTGTCTCGACATACATCCGGGATTCACCAACGAGCCGAGTAACGAAATCGCAAGCATTCTGCGCCCCGGCGGCCGTCATCGCATGGGTGCGATGAGCTTTGCTGCCGGCGGAACCGTGTCCCATACCGGCATCGCCCTAAAGCGATTCGGGCTCACGGTAGCTTTTGCAGCCAAGGTAAGCGATGATCCCATCGGGCGAACAACCGTAGAATTGCTCGGTACTCAAGGCGATACCGCGGGAATTTCATCGACCAAAGGTGAAACCGCCTCCTACACCGTAGTGCTTTCACCGGCGGGGATCGATCGCATTTTGCTGCATTGCCCGGGAGCCAACGATACATTTACCGCCGACGACATCGATTATTCGCCGTTGCAAAACGCGCGATTTTTTCATTTGGGCTCCCCGACGCGTATGAATGCTCTCTTGAAAAAGCAAGGCACTGAACTCGAAAAAATCTTCACTAAAGCCAAAGAGTGCGGTGTCGTTACATCAATGGACATCTCCCTTCCCGATCCCGGTTCTCCCGGGGAAAGGGCGAACTGGCATACCATATACGAACGTACTCTTCCCCATGTCGACATTTTTTCACCGAGCATCGAAGAAGCGTTCTTCACGCTCGACCCCGGAGAGTACCTGGTACGCAAAGAAACACACGGCGGTGCCAAAATTATCGACCATGTCTCACCTTCTGAATATTCCAGCATTGCCGCAACCTATATCGCCATGGGCTGCGCCGTGGTTGTACTCAAAGCAGGACACTTAGGGTGCTACCTTCGAACCGCCGGCCCCGAGCGTATCGAGCGTATGGGTCTACTCAAGGCCGATCGAATCGAAGAGTGGGCGAATCGCGAGATATGGTGTCCGGCGTTCAAAGTCGATCGGGTCGCCGGCACCGAGGGAGTCGGCGACAGCGCCGTCGCCGGATTCCTCGCGGCACTGGTCAAAGGCTACTCGCCGACCGCATGTCTCAAATGCGCAAATTGCGCGGGCTCCATGAGCTTGGCGGGCTCTGATCCCACCTCGGGGCTCTCCACGTGGGAAGAGATGACTTCGGCCATAAAAACGATGGAGACCGAAGCCGTCCCCGCGCTCGGGAACACGGAGTGGTGGTGGGACGACGAAGAAAGGGTATGGACACGGTAGGCCCGCGGAGGTAGCTACGCCAGCCGCATTGATGCCAACGTAGCCCGAGCATCCCCCTTACGTATGTCCGGTATTATGGTTAGCTCCAAGACCGTAACTCCCGCCAATTCAACATGGTAATCTTCAACCTCTTCGGTCGAGCCCTCGGGGCTGAAGTTCCATTGCTGACGCACTATTTCGTAGTAGGTCTTACCTCCGTCGGGAGACCACTTAAGCGCAATCTCTTGCGTACGCTCACGCTCCGTCTCGAGAAAGTGCAGACGTATGCGCCGAAGCCCCTGCGGCTCATTGAATATGAGGCGGATCAACTGCTCGCCCGGTTCACCTGCGCGCCATCCTCTTTTTCCTCCAGGCAAAAGCGCCGATTCCACTTGGTATTTCGGCTCCTCCGAGGTAATTTCAACCTCGGCCAATCGTTGAAGATTGAGCCAGGTTTCTTCCGGAGGCGTCGGCTTGTGCCGAATTTCCGCGGTTACACGCTTTTCCATAACCTTTCCTCCTCTGCTTTTAATTTTCAGTTATCATTTTCTCTATTGACTAAAGGATAACGGCTATGCCGTTAACCGCCCCGGAGCACACCACAAGTTACCCGCAAATTTGATGCCTACATGCCGTGTAATCCCCATCGTTAAAAAAGCTCCTCGGCATTCAAGCGTGAGGCGGAGAGGGGATTCGGAGGCTATGGCGGCCGAAGAGCACGACAGTCCAAGATTTACCGCGGCCCGAAGTGGGCACACCCGGACGGTGTGAATGAACGCTTACCGGATCCCGCGCAAGCGTCGTGATTGAATGCCGAGGGGCTCTCCCGGAGGGTGAAAATCCGTTTGACATATATTGAGATTTCCGGATTTTTAAGCAACGAGGGGGTAATGAGAGACCGCATGGCAGTACATCTTGGAGGGAGCGGCGCCCGCAAATCCATTGTGCGCATCATCCCATCGATCGATCATCGGTCTTTGCAAGAAACAGCCAATCAAAAGCGAAACTGAATCGCGTTTCCCGTCTCGAGACATGGCCGTACCCATGCGGAAAAACCTCTGTTCGGAGGGAATGTGGAAAAGGCGACACCGTTTCGAGTACTCGAGGCGCGGTGCGCCGGCGGGGATTGCAATTCTTCAACGAAAATGAGCTGTTTAGACGATTTCACGGCGCCAGCGCCTTCCGAAGCGCTTCATCGAGCGACAACACCGTTCTTTCCGAGTCACCCGCGACAAAAAAAGCGGTTCGCGACGGTCGGCGCCAGGATTCATCGGGCCGGCGAACACGGAGTGGAGTAACCGGTAAAACACCCGTGTAAGTTGTCCGATCGAACGCGAGAGTCCCCAGTAAGTCGTGCAATGAGTCGTAGGTGTCGGGAAGTCGATGGCGACGTCGACCGATAAAACGAAAATACGCCGTATATTCTTCCGGGACGGCGCCGTAAAGTGCATGAGCGACGGCACTCATCGGTATCCGTGCATTGATCTCGTTCATGGCGACCAGTCGCTTATCCCCGCCGTTCTCCCGATAGACAAATGAATCGATACCGGCGGGCCCGAAGTAACCTTCACGCCCCAGCGCCTCGGCGGCCAGAGTTGCCGCTTGATCAAGTTGCTCCCGCCATGGAGCAAGCACCGGATCGTCGGGGACCAGAAGATTGCCGTAAAAAGCCCCCGCTCGATTCGCATGCATTCGTTGATGGCGGAGCGACCCCACTCGGCCGTTTTTCACCACAAAACGGCTTGAAATGTCAAGAATGCGATCCAGCCACGGTTCTACAATCACCCCGCCGTGTTTGACGGCATGCTGAATTTGCCGTATTTCGTTTTCGCTCGGTTCCCGTGTATCCTTGCGGATAAATCCATAACCGGAACTGCCGAAAAACGGTTTTATGACAAAAGGCGGCACAAGAGAAGTGCGGAGAAGCATTCTTACTTCGTCCACGGTATAACACAAGCGAGCGCCTGGGACGCCGCGGTTGTTTTCTTTGCATAACCGATAACAAAACAACCGCGAGTTCACGTTGCGGACCGTCGCCACTGAAGGACCGACACAGCGTGCCCCGTGACGTCGAAGCACTTCGACGGCGTCGTTGTCCCAACCCCACGGCACCCCTTCGAATCCCTCACAATTCACGCCGACGGGACTTGCCCGGGCAATCTCAATGCCGTTATCAGCAAGGAAATGAGTGTATTCCCCCTTACATTCGAGCGGCATGAGCACTCGATCGCGGGCGGAACCGAGCGGCAGCAAAAGGGCGCTCAACTCAGCGACCGCCCGCCGGTGCGCCTCGGTGACCGCTCCGGCAAGCGAGAAATCAAAATCGGCGTTGAAATAAAAAAGACGAGGAGAGATCATGATAGTCGATGCCGCGATCGTCCGTCGACACTTACAAACGCCGACGAAAATTGTCTAAAAGGCTCTTACTGCGTCGCGAAGGGCGCCAAATGAATCCGCACGAAAGGCATTTTATTCGCCGGCGTCCTTTGAGCGTTCGGATCGGGCTGAAAAAGAAAGGATCATAGTATTCCACCGCGGAACCGCGACACTTCGGGCAGTCGTACTCGGGGGCCCTCCAAAATGATTCCCACAAAGTCGCAAGTGGTCCGGGTTCTTTGGGGGAATGATAATGCGACGACGGCAATGTAGACCACTCCTTTCTCACTACGTAATCGCCCGCGATTCCTCTTCTTTTCGCGCAAGGCCGGGGGATGCACCGATGGTTTGCCGTTATCTTATCATCGACGGCGCGAACAAGCATTCATGCGAATACTCAAATGACCGGGGTAGGCAGGAAAAGCTGTAAATAGGTACGTTGCGCGAACACGTCGGTCATACCCGCTATATAATCGGTAATGATTCGCCAAGCGGGGGTTTCTTCGGTAAAGTTGCTGTTTTTAATAAAATCGAAGAGAACCGAAATACTGGGCGCATCCTTCAAGACATCGTTTATATAGGTGGTATTGCGGCCGCGTTCGGAGCGTTCCAAAATAGTCATGCACTCCGCGAACAGCTCTTTGAGAATATGTTCCGCTTTCCGTGCTTTCCGTTCCACTTCTTCGTGCCGGTAAATACGAGCGTAGTTAAACTCTTTGAGCTTGTTCATAAGCTCGAACACCTCATCGCTAAGTCGTATCGTATCGGTATCGAGGCTGTTGGCGATCGTGTCGTTGACCAGCCGACCAACGATTTTCCCATTGTCGATACCCAGCTCCCGCGCGATTACCGCGGGGACGTCACTCTTACGGACAAGCCCCGCTTTCAACCCGTCTTCAAGATCCCGCCCCAGGTATGCTATGCGATCAACCATTCGCACCAGACAGCCTTCGAGTGTGGCCGGATGGTAGGCACGGTCGATGATTTCCTCAAGTTCCCGAAGATCACGGCCACGGTCGGGAATGACTTCCTGCTCAAAGCTCTCTCCGCAATGGGTAATGATCCCGTCCCGGACCTCGTAAGTCAAGTTCAGTCCGTCGCCATAGTTGGTGAGCTTGTCCACGACTCGTAGCCCGTGCATTTCGTGCTTGAACCCATTCTTCACCCCCATTTTCTCGAGAATCCCGTCCAGCACCCTTTCCCCCACATGACCGTAGGGCGGATGACCCAAATCATGGGCCTTGGCAATGGCGTTGATCAAATCGGTATTCAAGCCCAAACAACGTCCGACCACCGAAGCGATACTGGAGACATGAAGGACATGTTCCATGCGCGTACAAATATGATCATTATCGGGTGACAGAAATACCTGCGATTTGTGCTTGAGTCTTCTGAACGGCGGTGAGTGAACTATTCTCGTTTCATCGCGGGCAAATTCCAGTCGAAACGGGTCACGGGTTATGGGGCGACACCGGCCCAGTGATTCGCTGCTCCTTCTTGCGAATGGCGAGAGTTTCTCTTCATCCTGGAGCAAGCGTTTGCGTATGTTGGCGTTTTGATGCATAGCGTTTTTTGAACTAATTTTGTATTTGCCGTCACTCTCGCCAAGCCGTTTTTTTGTAGGGCCTCCCCGGCCCTAATACCCGGCAAGGAAAATGCTTATTATAGCCCCCGCATGCCCACCGCGTTGGAGGCGCATCGGGCGGCCGTTGTTCCCTTTGGGCCGGAATCGTGTTTACATCTTTCGTCACGGCTGTTTCATTCGTAAACACGATATCCGCGCCGACCGCGAATCATGGCCCCGCGCCCGGCGGACACTGATTCCAAATAGGCTTCGGCCTGGTTTGGACGGCACTGTTTCGCTACTACTAAAATTACAACCTGCGTGTTTAAGCCGCACGGGAAATCGACGATAGAGACAACCGGAGGTCGGAGCGCCGTTCCTACATGAACATACGGACACCGAATTGGATCAATTTGTTTCTGCTGAACCGCGGCTGCATGGTGCCGGCATAACGACCCTCGGCGGCCCCCGGTACGGAAGGAATGTCGTCCAGGGTAAAAAGAAAAAAGAAAACCCACCCATGCCGCGTGTTTAAAACCGTGGCTTCGGGGCTCAATTCCAACCGCCAATACCCCTCTTCGATAGGCATCGGTCCACTAAGGTCGCGCCAAAAACCAACCGTGGCCTCGGTAAGGATGGCCGCACCGAGTCGTTCGGATCGTTCCAGCAAGTAGCGCAGGTGAAGGTTTGTTTCGTGAACGCGGTGATTCTCGAAATTTATGTTCGAGGGTTTGACATTGCCGAATTCACGCAGGAAATAGCCCCATTGCACACGCCAACCGAACCGATCCCGAAAGCTCTTCAATTCATGGGCGTTGCTTTGCCAGAACGGTTTATACCGATAGGAGGTCGACTGAGCGGCGAGGAACAGTTCGTTCCAATAGACCGTCGGAAAATCCTTACGATCCACCTCGTGGAAACAGCGATGATCTATACCCATTTGCCCCTCGATGCTTCCAAACCGCCCTTCCAGGAACGGTATCCAAGCATAATGAATATCCATCGGATCGAAAAACACGTTCCGTGGCGTTTGCCCCATGCCGGGTGTCACCTCGAACGTGCATCCGACCAATCCCCTCTCTTTAATCGCAAGGAGCAGAAGCTCGATTTTGATCGTCGATTCAATAAAATAGTGAGTACGAAAATAGTCGCACGTCTGGTTGTAAAACCATCGCATATCGGCATCGACGTGATACTCGGGGATCAGCTCAACATTGTCGACTATCCACTGTCGTAACGGTTCCGCTTCGGAATGGAGCGTATCGCCGGTGGAAGCCGGCAAACTCAGCGCGAGGAACAGAACCAGCGCCGTGGCCTTACCGCCAAGCGAAGAGATGCAAATTGAACCCATACCGGTCATCACTCCGTTTTTCATAAAAAGTGCTACAAAATACGATATGCGTCGACTGGCAGACCGCCCTCGCGGGACGTTATTTTATTCCCTCCGCGAGGGATCATGGAGGTCAATATTTACATGTTTTTTGCCGTAATTGGTAATTGGCGAATTTTACATACATTTTTAGGAACCTATGAATAGCCGAATAGTAGTCTATGCACTAATACCGGTTGTCTCGGCACTCATTGGATGGCTCACCAACTTTATCGCCGTGAGAATGATATTCAGACCGCGGCGTCCCGTGCGCGTTCTCGGCATTACGATCGAGGGGCTAATTCCGCGCCGCAAGTCTGATTTGGCTCGCAAGATCGGCGAAACGGTGGAAAAAGAACTTATTTCGCACGAGGATATCCGACGAGTCGCCGATACGCCGTCCTTTCGCAATCGGATAATCGACGTGATTTTCGAGCAGATCGAACGCTTTATCATGCAAAGCCTTGGGGCCAACCCTTTGGTCGCCGCCTTTTTGAGCGGGGAAGCGGCGGCTTCACTGCGCGTGATGTTGCGGGAGGAACTCCAGAACCGACTTCCCGACATCACGGAAGAACTATTCGGGCGGCTGGAGTCCCACCTCGATTTCAAGGAGATAATTCGCGAGAAGATCGAGTCTTTCGATCTCACCCGCTTCGAGTCTATCGTCTATAGTATCGCCTCGCGGGAATTGAAGGCAATCGAAGTGGTCGGGGGGGTATTGGGATTTGTGGTCGGTTTGGTACAAGTAGCGATCATCGTGACGGGGAATCTCTATGCGTAGTTTAGCCGGCATTCCGGTTCTACTAGCCATACTTTCGGTCTTTGCGTCGGCGGTATCCGCGGCGCGGGTGACGGCGAATGTAAGCGGGGACAGCCTCACTATCGGTGACCGCATTCGATTGACCGTTTCGGTGGCCGTCCCCTCCGGCGCTCGCGTCGATCCTCCCTCGCCCGAGGATGGATTCGGGCGCTTTGTGGTAAAACAATGGGACTCCGACACGAAGCACGGTGAGCGGTTCGACAGTCTCCACTTTGAGTATGCAATCACCACCTACACCACCGGTCGATGTACCATCCCTTCTCTTCCGTTTGTCGCGACAAAAGACGGCGAGACCGATACGCTCCACACAGAGCCGATTCAGGTACTGGTTCATTCGGTGATAACGACCGACAGCGCCACCCTGCGCGAACTCAAAGCGCCGTTTTCCGCCGGTCGGCCGTCATTGCTGTGGCTATGGCTACTTTTTGGGGGCATACTCGCAGCCACCGCCGTGTATTTTGGGCGCCGTTTGTGGCGCACGATGGGCAAAGAGCCGCCACCGCCGCCGCCGCCACCGCCGTATGAAGAGGCGGCCGAAGCGCTTCGCCGACTCGAAAGCAAAGCCTATCCCGAAAAGGGAATGGCCCGTGAATTCGTATTTGACCTGACCGAAATCATCAAGCGGTATACCGGCAGGCGGTATGAAGTTAATGCCCCGGAATTTACGACCGATGAACTCCTTGAGTGGGTGGCGTCGTCGGAACTGAGCGAAAAGGAGCAGGGTCTTTTCGGTTGGCTGTTTAAAACGGCTCACCCGGTCAAGTTCGCTCGAATGATACCGGATCGAACGGTTCTCGAGCGCATGAACCGGGAAGCATGGGAGTTTTTGAACCGTACACGGCCACAACCGGAAACCCGAGAGAATCCGAAGAGCATTGCGGAAGAGGCAAAACAGTGAGACTTCGGGACCCCTATTTTCTTCTTTTTATTTTAGCCTGGATACCGATGATCTGGGTGTATGTGAGGCGAGAGCGCAAATTCCGCCCGACGGTGCGGTTCTCGGGGCTTTCATTGGCCAAAAGCCTGCGATCGTCGCCGGCGGTGCGGGCCCGCCACTTGCTCCTCGTTTTACGCCTTGTCGGCGTGGGCCTGCTGGCGGTAGCCCTGGCCAGACCGCAAAAGGGGCACACCGAGCAGCAGACCACTACTCACGGCGTTGATATCATGCTTGCCCTCGATGTCTCCACCAGCATGAAAGCGTTGGATTTCAAACCGCAGAACAGGCTGTTCGTCGCAAAAGAAACTTTGAAAGAGTTTATCGGCAAGCGAACACACGACCGTATCGGCTTGGTGGTATTTGCCGGGAGAAGCTATACAAAATGCCCGCTGACACTCGACTACGATGTTCTCAGGCAATTTATCGATGATATCAGATTCGGTGAACTCGAGGATGGAACGGCGATTGGTACCGCCATAGCGACGGCGGCCAACCGCCTCAAGGAATCGGAGGCCAAAAGCAAAGTTATCATTCTCTCGACCGACGGCGCCAACAACGCGGGGGCCATTTCGCCCGAAGTTGCCGCGAAAGCCGCGAGCGAGCTTGGGATCCGCATTTATACTATTGGCGTTGGGAAACGCGGACGCGTTCCGTATCCGTTCGAATATGTCCACCCATTCACCGGCGAACGTACAACCAAGGTGCAAATGGTGGACAATGTAGAAGTCGACGAGCAATCGCTGACGGACGTTGCCGCGGCCACCGGCGGCAAGTATTTCAGGGCCCGCAGTAGCGAAGAGCTGGCGGAGATCTACCGGCTTATCGACACCATGGAGAAGACTAAGATAAAGACGAAATCATACACCACCTACTCCGAGCATTTTTTCCCGTGGCTGCTTGCGGGTTTTCTCCTATTACTGGTGGAATTGATTTTGGCAAACACTCGTTTTCGCAGAATTCCGTGAGGGCGCCATGCGTTTTGCCACACCCAACTATTTTTGGCTTCTGCTCCTGATCCCGGTGCTGATCGGCTTCTTTATTTGGACCTATCAGCGAAAGCAAGCCGCGCTTGCCCGTTTCGCATCGCTGAGCCTGCTGCCGCGCCTGGCGCCGAACACCAATCGCAATCGCCATATAGTCAAGTGGACGTTTTTCCTGCTGTTCTTTACGTTTATGGTCTGGGCGCTTGCGCGTCCTCAGTTCGGTGTCAAGATGGAGATGATCGAACGGCGCGGGGTCGACGTGATTGTGGCCCTGGACGTATCTAAAAGTATGCTTGCCGAAGATATCGCTCCCAGCCGCCTGGAACGGGCCAAACACGAAATCGGCAAACTGATCGACTTGCTGCGCGGGGACCGTATCGGTCTCATTGTTTTTGCCGGGCACAGCTATGTCCAATGCCCGCTCACGCTCGACTACGGCGCGGCGGAGATGTTTCTGGACGTCGTAACGACGGACTGGATATCGGTGCAAGGTACCGCGCTTGCCGATGCGATCCGGCAATCGACCAAGGCATTCCGCTCCGAAGCGAAAAAGTATAAAGTGTTGGTACTTCTGTCGGACGGCGAGGATCATGAGGGTGATGCGGTGGATGCGGCGCAAAAAGCGGCTAAGGAGGGTGTGCGAATCTATACGGTCGGCATCGGTTCACAAAGCGGAGCGCCGATACCCATACGCCGTCGTGGTTCCAATGTCGTCTACAAAAAAGACAAAAACGGCGATCTGGTCATGACGCGACTGAATCCGGTAACTCTTGAGAAAATCGCACTCGAAGGAAACGGCAAATATTTTCATGCTCGGACGAATCTCGACCTTGTTCAGATCTACGACGAAATCGCATCGATGGAAAAAAAGGAGCTGGGAGCGAACAAGGTAGCCATGTATGAGGAGCGATACCAACTATTTTTGCTTTGCGCTCTCGTGTTCTTGCTCCTAGAATTTTTTGTTCCCGAGCGAGTGAAGCGCAAAGAGGAATGGAGGGGCAGAGTTGCGTAGTTATATGGTAACGCACGGAGCCGTAGTGGTGGTACTGCTCGCCTGCGCCGCCCATGCGGACCAAGTATACGATAAGACACAAAAAGCAAACAGGTTGTATGAACAGGGCAAATATGAACAGGCCCTTGAACTCTACAACGAAACGCTGATTGAAAACCCTGACGAAAAGCGACTATTCGCAAATAAGGGGTCAGCTCTATACAAGTTAGGTAAGTATGAAGAGGCAGCGCGGTGCTTCGAAAAGGCACAAAGTCTCGAAAATCCTAATGAGCTGGCTGCGGTTCATTATAATAAAGGCAATGCCCTGTTCATGGAAGGCAAAAAACTGGCAGTCAACGGTGGGCAAAATGCTACCGCTAAATTTGAGAGCGCAGCCCAAGCGTTCATCAAGGCGCTTGACAAAAACCCAGCCGATGAAGACACCAAGTGGAATTTGGAAGTGACTAACGCCATTATCGAGCAATTACGTCAGCAGGAGCAAAAGAAAAGCAACCAAAACGATCAGCCGCCGCCCGAGCCAAGTGAATATGCGAAGAAAATAAAGGCCCAAGCCGACGAAGCCGTTGAGAAAAAAGCCTATTCAGATGCATTTAACATCATGAACAATCTTCTGGATAAGGACCAAACCGCCTACGCATATATTCAGTACATACAGCATTTGAGGGATGTCGTTGAAATCTATAATTAATAATGCATTACTTGCAATGCTCTTCGCACTTGCTGTAGCCGCAACGCCACAGTCCGCCGAGGACTATTTCCACCGTGCTGCACAGCACTATATTCATCAACGTCTCCAAGAGTCAAAACGCACGCTCGATGAAGGTCTTGCCCAATATCCCAACGACCCTCAATTAGTAAGCCTCCGAAGCAAAATCAAAGACGAAGAAAAAAAGCAGCAGCAAAAGGGTGAGGGGGACAACCAGAAAAAGCAAGATAAAAACCAGAGCGAAGAGCAGGGTGACCAAGGAGAAGAAAAAAAGAAGGAAGGTCATCAGCAACAAGACCAGCACCAAGAGGCATCGAGCGAAAAAAAGAATCTGAATAGCCAAGCGCAAGATGACGCAGAACGGAAACCTCGCCCCCAGCCTCAAGAGCAGGACGAAGAAGAGATGCGAAAGCAAGAGGCCGTACGCTTGCTTCAGCAATATGCGGACGATGAAGATCAACTCAACAAACCGCGTCGGGAAATGCGGGCGACCGAGTCCAAAGATCCCGAGCGTGACTGGTAAAAGAGGAATAGCGAATGAGCCCGATCGTCCATGCCGAATGGCAAAGCCGCGGATACCGAATACACGCCTCGGTGCATGAACCCTCCCAAAGTCAAGGTATTTGGGTAATTTTCAGCCACGGTTTTACGAGTCATAGGCTCGGTCCCCAATACCTTCATGTCGGCATGGCGCGGACACTTGCCCGGCGGGGTGTCGGGAGTGTTCGCTTTGATTTTGCGGGCGCCGGAGAGAGCGAAGGCCCCTTTCATCAGCTAACGGTGAGTACAATGGTGGCGGATCTTCGGACGGCCTGCTTATGGGTTCGTGACCGCTACGCCCCCGGCAAGCTCATCGTACTCGGCCATAGCCTGGGGGGATGCGTCGCGGCCATGGCGGTCGACCAAATCGAAATCGACGGTTGTATTCTCCTCGCCGCCGTCGCACGACCCATGATAATGGCCCAAGCATACAGGAAAACGGTTAGCGCACAGGCGAACGCCGACGGTTACTATGAAGTCGGAGCCCACGAAATGAGCCTTGACTTTTTAGAAGATCTCGAAAAAACCGATCCCGTCGCCGCCGTTTCGCGGGGCGCCTGCTCCCGCTTTTTGGTTCTTCACGGCGACGACGATCAGACGGTGCCGCTCGAAGAGTCCCATGTTTTCGTCGATGCGTTACGCAGAACAAATCACGGGGTGCAATTCGAAATCATCCCGGACGCCAATCACCGTATTCTCTCGGTTGAAGGACGAAAACGGCTGTACCATATCATTACTCGATGGCTGGAGGAGCATTTTTCGTGAGATACACTTTACCGCTACTGCTCGCGGTGCTGTGCCTGCCGGCAAGCGTGCGTGCCAATGTTCAATTCTCGGTAAGCGCCGACAGGACTAAGGCTTCGCCGGGAGAACAAATTGTCGTTACAGCCAAAGTGGTAAGCTCGAAACGGTTGGATAATCTTCAGCAACCGCCTCTTCCCGGCTCCGAGCACTTCTCGGTCATTCGCACCAGCCAAAATCAAAATCAATCACAATCGGTGCAAATCATCAACGGACGCATGCAACGCTCAATAGAAATCACCTATACGTTCCACTATTTCATTGCGCCCAAAAAAGCAGGCTCCTTCACGTTTCCGTCGCTGACGCTGTCGCATGACGGCAAAACATATCGCTCGAAACCGTTTACTATAACGGTTGCCCGGGAATTGGTGTCGAATCCCGATATTCTCGTACGTATGTATGCCGGCAAAAGGCGGTTGTATGTTGGTGAGCAGACAATTTTAACATTCGAAGTCGCCCATAAGCCACAGGCATCCATAAACCTTCCCGACCACGAATGGATGGATGCGGTGCGAAGGATCGAAGAGAACGCCGGTAAGCATTTCGCCGTCACGCGCCTGTTCGGCAATCGCCTCGGACGCGAGCAAACACGCATAGACGGAGAGACCTATCTTGCCTATCGCCTTCGTTTTTCCATCATACCCGTGACGTCCGGCAACGTGAATATTGCGCGGATTCCCTACGAATACCGGGAACTCCGTCAACAATCGCGAAGGAGGGTCGATCCCTTTTTCGACGGATTTTTCGGCGACTTCTTCGGAGGTGGGGTACAGGCGATTCCCAAGACCGCGCAAAGTAACGCCCTATCCTTCGAGTGCCGCTCCCTTCCCCCCGCTCCGTCCACCTTTACCGGCACCGTCGGTTCCGCGCGCTTTCGAGCCCAAGTCAATCGTAACGAGGTCCCGGCGGGTGAAGCGGTTACCTTGAAACTCGAACTCAGAGGCCAAACACGGCCGGGCAACCTTGGTGACATCAAGCTGCCGGAGCTTAACGGTTTCGAGGTCTTCACTCCCGAAGTACACACCTACGTGGATACCGCCGAGACCGGCATTTCGACACGTAAAACCTATAAGTACCTGGTCATTCCCCAACAGAAAGGCGAAACGTCCATTCCGGAGATCGCCTGGTCCTATTTCGACCCTTCGTCGAATTCATATCAAACGGTCTCCGCCGGGCCTTTTCCCCTTAAAGTCACCAAGGGCGCCGAGGATTCCCGCCCTCAAGCGCGATACCTGACGCGTGAAGAGATTCGTGAAGTGGGGCGGGACATCCGGTACATTAAGACCCCGTCAACCGTAACCGCACGAACACCGGCGCCGCACCGCAACCCGCTGTTTATCATATTGTTTCCGCTCCCGCTCTTTCTGGCGGTGTTTTCGACACTCTACAAATTCCAAATGACCCGCCGGGCTGAAAACCGGGCCCAGTCGGTACGCAATCGCGCGGCCCGAAGAGCCATAGGAGATCTAGGGCGAATCAGTAACAAGAGTAGCCAACAAAAGCCTGACGCTGTCGCCGGTCAACTGGCGGGAATCATGAACACCTACATCGCCAATCGATTCGGCATCGCGGCAACCGGCGCAACACGTGAGGAACTCTCGCATGCATTGGCCCGGCACGGCCTACCCGAAACGTTCTTCGATTCCTTTCATGCGTTTAATGAGCGGCTCGACGCCTATCGTTTCGGCGGGGGCGCGGCGGGACAGGGATCGGCCGAAGAGCTTGCGCGACAAGCCCACCACATAGTCGAAGAACTCGAACGAGCCGCAAAAGGGAGAAAAGCAAAATGAAAAAGTGTTTCTCTGTTGTCGCAATGATACCACTCCACATTCGCGGGATCGGGCACCCTTCACCACCCAAGTACCGCGGGCCTTCCCGCGGTGTAAAAAAAACATCCCACCTACCAGTGCCTACCATGCTACTCGGGGCACTCGCGCTTATCATTTTGCTCGGCGGAAACGCACTTTCCGCCCCGGTGGACGTATGGCTTCGTCGTGGGAACGAAGCGTACGAAGCGCAGCAGTACGACAGCGCCGTGGTTTACTATCAAAAAATTATCGATGCCGGCGTCACCAACAGCGCCGTGCACTACAATCTGGGCAACGCCTATTTTCGGCTTAACAAAAAAGG
>WJJU01000168.1 GCA_014729595.1 Chitinivibrionales bacterium | reverse complement strand
CTCCCGACCGTAACAACCGTAACAAGAAAGTCGGCCTGTAGAAACCTTCGCCTCTTTGTTTGAGCCGGGCAACAGAAATACGGCCTTAAGTCCCCGTGTAAAGGCGGCGGGCATCCGGGAGATATGCTCTCGGACACTGGCCTCGTCGATCGGCATTATGAAGCGAGGGTGAGTCGGGTAACGTATTACCAAAAGCTCAGTGGTATTTTCCACTCTGTGTATATGCTGATAATATGCCCGATCAACGGCGGAGGAATAAGGATCGAAGTCGGTCCAATTGGTCAGTTTCGAACCCCCGTATCGGTTTGAGCGAACACCGCCACGTATCGTATGTTGATGTGCGTTCATAGTTCTTTGCCGGTGAATGCCGACGGCGGTTGTATGTGGCTAACAATGGTTATTCGGTTTCTCGTCCGACAGCGGCTTTACACTAAAAAGGACGAGCGCTTAAGTCCGATGTTTGAAATAATTAATGTTCTTCGTGCGGAAAAGCGAAGGTTACTATTCGTTTGTTTTTAGCGGTCGAGGATCTTACGAACCCCTCATTACCTTTCTTCCCCGAATCATCCATCCACACTACAATCTACATTGCGGTAGGAGGGAACCGTATGCTTATCGGGTGACTGCTACGACCGCGGCTCAAAATCGCTCCCCTCATGGCCACCCCCCAAATCATTTAGACTTCTTCTCCACCATTACGATGCGCAACCGGATATAGTGTTTGCCGGGCCGCGGTGAACCTATAAGAATCGCAAAGTGCGTTCCTTTGTGCCGGGAAGTGTAATCAAGGACGCGTAGGGAGAATATTCGGTTGGTGAAAGGCTATGAGCGCATATCGGTGGTCTCGGGTCAGGAAGGCCGCTTGTACGTACGATGAGCAGAGTTGGGGAATTAAGTGGTGGTAAATACAGGCGGCCGAGCACGAATCGGGTATAGCACCGGGGGGGGCGGAATGTGGTTTTGAGATATTCTTTACACCCCGATGTGGGAATCCGGGTCTTGTGGGTTTTGCCGACTCATTCGTCATCTTCCACAAGCACGTCGACGCTGCCTTCGCGATCTTCTTCCTCTATCTGCTCGGCGAGGCTTTTGCCGTTCTTTCCGGCCGCACCGTCCACCCCCGTACCAGCCCGCGGACCGGTGGGGTCGTTTATTGATGCCGCACGTATCGATATATGCCTTGTCTGCTCGGTATCGCGTCGCAGTATGTCTTCCCAAATTTCGGCGGAATCGCACTTTGCTCCGGCGGAGACGTTTTCCAAGGCTCTCAAAGCGCTGCACGCCTGCTGAACGAAGCCTCGGTCGGCCGGGTGAAATTGCCTGGTGAGTCGTCCCATCAAATCCACGGCACGATTGAGTTTGTCGATGAAATCGGCTCCGACCCCGTTTTCCGCGGCCTTGCGGTACTGTCTGCCGGCGCGGGCAACGAACCGCCCCAGCTCTTCATCACTTTTGCTCGTTAGAGTTCGAACCGTTACCAGGGTAAGCTGCTCAACCTCACTAAATCCCCGCGCCATGAGGCCCTCGACGGCGTCGTGCGCGGTTTCTCCGACGATTTCCGCCAATTCGCGGTGATGTAGACGAGCGTGCCTGAGGCTGCCGAGTCTCTTGCCTACTTTTGACGTAAAAACGGTCGAGTCCAGTAGGAATCTATCGTAAAAGGCGGGGCTGAGAAAGAAATCGATCAAATCACCGATAAAAGCGACCTGCAAACTAAAAATTTCGGCTATAAGCGGCGCCGACCGGCCTACGGCCGCTATGCTCCGTATTAGCCGATCGTTTGCCTGCTTAATCGACTCGGCGGCCTTGGAATCCCTAAGCCCCAGCTCAACGGCGGTAAGCACGTATCCGCGGCGACTCATATCGGACAGCAGCTCAACGAGCATGTCCTTACTGATTCCACCCTGCTGAATGGCGCATGTACGGGCGCCGACATGAGCACCTATCTCGCGACACGCACCACGTGAAAGTGCACGCCGCAACAAGGAAAAGTCCTCACGCATTTTTAGCAAATCCGCCCTTAACGAACCGAACCGTTGCTCATCAACCGTTTGCCGACGTGCTCGAATATCAATAACGGCGGCAAGGATAGCCGCAACGGCGAAGGACGGACAAAGAATAGCCGCAATGAGTGTTGGCTCCACTGGCTGCTCCTCCTCCCGATGCTGAACGGAACAGCATTAATATACTTAGGGGGTCGGCATTGTGTGGGTGTTCTCCGCACAAGCCGACCCGGCTTATGGTTCTATCGCCGTATCATGCCTCATCGCAACAAGTCGATCCGTTAATTTAGAGACGGAGCGCCGATTACGATGAGGCGTCCCGTTTCACGCGTACGACCAAAGGATTCTTACCGTCAGGGTCCGCCTCGACCGTGATGTTGGTACGCGTAATCTCGAACGAGTAGACAACGCCCTTAAGCTGAAGCTTAAACGCCAGGCGCTTCCAATGTTTGGGAAGAGCCGGATTGATGTCGATTTTACCCTGTTCGTGATAGGTTATACCGGCGAACACCCGGCTGACAATGTTGATCGTACCGCCCATGACCGCACAATGTATACCCTCGATGGTTGTCCCACCCTGGGTGTCGTAAATATCACTCTCCAGAGATTCAAGAAACCATCGCCAAATCTCTTCGGGAGAACTCATGTGACGTGAAACCACCGAATGCGCCACCTTGCTCAGAGTCGATCCGTGAGAGGTACGATGGATGTAGAAATTGTAATTTTTGCGTAGGAACTCGCGTGGATTACCGACCGAATGCCCCAACTGCTTGAGAATACGTACTGTTTCGTCAAGGCCTATTACGAAAAAAGCCATCAGCGCATCCGCTTGCTTTGAAACCTTGTACTTGTCGGGTGAATCCCCTTCCGACTTGAGTATCCTGTCCATCCGGTGTATGTTGCCGTACTTATTCTTATAATGGTCCCAATCGACGTCAAGGAGTTCCCTGTAGCCTTCAAATTGTTCGATGATCCCATTCTCCATCATGGGCACATGAATGTTATTGCCTATTTGGAGCCATCGGTCCTTCTCGGAAGGATTATAAGCGATTCTATCGGTTAGTGTCACAATAGCTTCTTCGGGCAAAATGTCGACCATCT
This sequence comes from Chitinivibrionales bacterium, assembly GCA_014729595.1. Lineage (GTDB taxonomy): Bacteria > Fibrobacterota > Chitinivibrionia > Chitinivibrionales > WJMI01 > WJJU01. The sequence goes on along the minus strand of WJJU01000168.1, from coordinate 2,205 downwards.
CGATCGCCTTTTCCATTACCCACGCCACCATAATATTGGTATAGGCGTTATCGTTAAGGCCACCCTCTTCGAGGGGGGCCTCGGGATATTTTTCGTGAAACTCGTCGGGCCCCATGACCCCTTTGATGTGATACCGTCCGTCATTTTCATCAAGCTGCGCAATGCTCGCCCAAAATCGAGCGATTTCAACGAGCATTTCCGCTCCATAATTATGAAGAAAATCGGTGTCTGCGGTATAGCAGTAGTATTCCCAAACATTGTAGAAGATGGCGATGGATACATGGCGTTGACGGCAGCTCAGGTCCGGATCCCATTTGCCCGATACCGGGTTGTAATGGATAACCTGGGTTTCCTCACTACCGTCGTGCGATGACTGCCATGGATACATGGCGCCGCGAAACCCGTTCTCACGCGCATTATTTCGGGCGGCGTCCAGCCGTCGATAGCGATACATGAGCGCGGCACGTGCTATCTGCGGAAAGCGCTGGTAGAATACGGGAAGAACATAGATACTGTCCCAGAATATGTGCCCCCGATAGGCTTCGCCGTGAAGACCTCGAGCAGGCATGCCGGCGTCGATGTGGATACTGTGAGGAGAGGCGGTAACCAAAAGATGATATGCGTGCAAACGAATCACCTTCTGCGAAAACGGGTCGCCTTCTATTCGTATATCGGCCATATCCCAAAGTTCGTGCCACTTTTGTTGGTGGGCCTTGAGCATAGAATTATACGAAGTGGCTCGAGCGAGTTGTGTTCGGGCGGTATCGAAGGCGCTCGCCGTGTTCTCATCTCGCGATGTTGCAATCGATACGATCTTGTCGAGTATGTATGTCCTACCTTCGGACGCCTTGAACGAAAGGGTTTCCGACACTAACCCTTCCGCCTCTTCGATACTTCGTTCCGCCGAAACCGGCAGTGCTCCGTCGTGAAAATCGTTGCGGGCACACATAACGATATTGGTGTGAGATTGGTTGGTCTCCACCTGAACGTATATGCCTTTGTCGATTGCGCCCGAACCCACGGGGTTGAGGTGTCGGCTCGCCAGATTGCGATAGCGCGCCACGCCGTCATTATACACCGTACCGTCGATCGAAGAACGCAAGGCTATTTGATCGGAGTAGTTGACGGGCGAAATTTTGAATCTGATCGCCGCATGATGAGGATTGGCCATACCGGCGAAGCGCTCGGTCTCTATTCGCGTTACCCGCCCATCACGATCCTTCACCGTCAGTGAACGGAACATCACGGCATTGTGCATATTGAGATTGTGCTCATACTCGAGTATCTCCAGCTCTAAAGGTCTCAACGCTTTGCCGGCGCCCGTTTCCATTTCGATGAGAAGCCAATTGGGACAGTTCACAAAATCGTCATTAAAAATCTCTTTTCCGTGAACCGTGCTGGGGAGCTTGTTGTAGACGCCGGCGATGTACGTGCCCGGGTAGTGATCCTCCGAAGAACGCTCCCATACGGGACAGCCGCGCGTACCAAAATAGCCGTTGCCCACTGTCGTGAGCGTCTCGCGCAATTTTTCTTCTTTTGCAATGTACTCGGTATAAGAAAGATCCCACCCATCTTCACGGGGTTTCGTCTTAACTGCCATGAGATATCCTCTCTATCTGCTTCAAAATGCAATTTCTTTAGCTAAACTCATACGTGCAGGGCTTTGCATCGCACCAGGGGACCGAGAAAAGCGCATTATGCCGCTTTTCGCTTCGCCCGCGCACTTCAGGCCGGCGAGTGGAATCGGTATCCGGCCTACTTCGACCTTTTCATTGCCAATTCATTCAACACCGTAACCAGGACATCAGGCCGGTCGGTGAGAAAGGTGTTCGGGCATAGATCGGCTACTCTCTTGCGCAACTCTTTTTTGGTAGTTACGAACGCGGCCCACGTACGATCGGTACGCCCCAAGCTTGCCGCAACCATGGGAACATCCGACGACGTATCTCCACATATAAGGTTTGGCCCCGCGGCCAAGCCCAATCCAAGCTCACGATCCAAAAACATAACTCCGTCGGCTTTATCGAAATCTTTCGCGCCCCCCTCCTCATTGTCGGTCGCCACCGTCAGCATTATTTCGACGTCCAGCCCAGTGTCCTCTATCCTAAAGTATTCGCCGGCCGGATCTACCGCATCTACGGTTTCCCTAATCCGTTGCAAAAATGCATCCGATTCTCTTTCGGGGATCGAGTGGCTGATGTCTTG
>WJJU01000167.1 GCA_014729595.1 Chitinivibrionales bacterium | reverse complement strand
TGGCAAATTCCGCGAAACGCTCGAGACAACACGCAAAAACTATCGGCGGCCGGGCCGCACTAAGGATAGGCACGCATAAGAAGAATACTACGGATAATATGGCGGCCGCCGAAGCGCCGTTGTTTCATCGAGACCGAACATGATATTCATATTCTGCAGTGCCGAACCTGCCTGGCCCTTCATAAGGTTGTCGATGTGTGAAATGACGACCAGCCGGCCCGTGCGCGAGTCAACGTTAACCGAAATGACACAGCGATTCGATCCGCGAACATCGTTGTTTCCTACGGGAACACCCGAGCGCTCCACCCGAACAAATGGAGACTCCCGATACTGCTCGACATAGGCGTCGTAAACCGCTTCGGCCGTAATCGTCGGGTCCATGAGGCAACCGTAGATCGTGGCCATTATGCCGCGCGTCAGGGGAACCACCTGGGTAATCAGTGTAACCTTGACATCCCGTTTAGCGCACAGCGAGAGTTCGCGTTCCACCTCGATATTATGCTGATGCGCGGCGATCTTATAGGCGTTCATATTCTCGTAGCGAAGGGGATAATGGAAAGTGGCGGCCGGCTTGATGCCGGCGCCGGAGACTCCCGTTTTTGCGTCGCATATCAGTGTCTCGGTATCGACAAGTCCCTCATTCACCGCGGGTGCGAATCCCAAAATCGTGGCTACGGCAAAACAGCCGGGATTTCCCACTATGGGTGCTTGGGCTATTTTGTCACGATACAGCTCGGCCAATCCATATACGGATTGTCTCAGCAGCCCCTCCGCCGCATGCTTGGGATCGCGTCCGATTCTGGTCGCATAGCTTGCATAAGATTCAGGCGAATTGAAGCGAAAATCTCCGCTGTAGTCGATAAGTTTAGTGCCCGCATCCCGGCACCGTTCCGCCAATTTCATGCCCACCCCGTCGGGAGTAGCCGAAAAAGCGATATCTATCGACCCATCCCAAACCGCATCTTCCGGCGACTCTACTACCACGTCGCAAAAGCCCCTCAGGTGCGTATGTTTGTCACTGATCGGCTTTCCTACTCCGTCGACATCGACCAACGACACGACCTCAACTTCGGGATGAGCCGCCAATAACTCAATAATATTCGCGCCGCCAAACCCGCCGGCGCCGATAACCCGCGCACGTATCATTTTTAGGTCCTTTCATTCAAAATAATGAGCGGGTATCGGCAATGTGCCCGATACCCGCAATCCTGCGCCGACCATCACTTTGCTCAACCGGCCCCGGTCTCGGCAAGTACGGAAGCGAAAATCTCGACGGCCCGATCGATTTCTTCGTTCTCGACTGTGAGTGGCGGCATAAACCGAATAGTGTTATGCCCCGCCTTTATCACCAGGAGTCCCTTATCCCGGCACGCCTGAATAAGCTTGGCCGGGTCCTCTTTCATCCGCACCCCGAGCATCAGCCCCATTCCCGGCACCGCTTCGACCCGCGGCTCCGTCTCACAACACCGCTCAAGTTTTTGCTTCAGATACTTCCCTTTGGTGATTACGTCGTCGAGAAAGCTTTTTTCGGCAACGGTGGAAAGAACAATCACCCCCAGCGCGCAGGCCAGGGGATTGCCGCCGAATGTTGTTCCATGGTCGCCGGGAGCAATGCACGAGGCGATCTCGTCGGTGCACACGACCGCCCCCAGCGGCAACCCTCCACCCACAGGCTTGGCGAGCGTCATCATATCGGGTACAACATCAAAGTGCTCATAGCACCACAACGCTCCGGTCCGTCCCACGCCGCATTGTATTTCATCGAACACGAGCGCGATGGAATGCTTGGCGGCATAGTCCCGCAAAAATTTCAGAAACGCCGCGGTCGCTTCATTTATTCCGCCCTCACCTTGGAGCGGTTCGACAAAGATTGCGGCCCATTCCCGTTCATCCAAAACCTTTTGCGCGGCTTCGAGATCGTTAAACGGGGCGGCATAAAACCCGGGAACCATCGGCTCGAACCCCCGATAGAAGTTCTTTTGCGGTGTTGCACTCAGTGCCCCGTAGGTCCGTCCATGGAAAGCATCGGTAAACGAGAGTATATTGTATTTTTCTCCGTTCTTCTTTGTTGCCCATTTCCGGGCAAACTTGATTGCCGCCTCATTCGCTTCGGTACCGCTGTTGCACAAAAACACTTTGGAGCCGAAACTGTTATCGATGAGCAGCCGTGCAAACTCGATTTGCGGTTCCATGTGATATAGGTTGGATGCATGCACGAGGGATGAACCTTGCTCTCTGAGCGCTTCAACGATCGCCGGATGACTATGCCCCAGTGCGGTAACCGCGATGCCGGAGCCGAAATCCAGGTACTCTCTTCCGTTTGCATCGCTCAATAGCGTGCCCTTCCCTTTTACCATGGGCGCGCCGCTCCGCGCGTAGGTGGGCACGAACAGTTTATTTGGGTCTTCGGTGATTGCCATACTATTTGTTCTCCTCGTAATACTCGTCGTTAGTGGACTATCTCGGTTCCTATACCCGTATCGGTGAAAATCTCCAGAAGAATGGCATGAGGGATCTTTGCATCAACGATATGCACTTTCCCTACGCCGTCGTGCAATGACTGGACGGCGGCCCGAATTTTGGGCACCATTCCCCTCGTTACGATTTTGTCGGCAATGAGCTGTTCGGCTTCGCCGACACGGATATGCGAGATCAGGCTCGACTCGTCGGCCGGATCCCTCAGCACCCCCAGTTCCTTGGTAAGGAGAACGAGTTTCTCCGCTTGTAGACGCGACGCAAGAAAGTAGGCCACATCGTCCGCATTTATGTTATACACCGCACCGTCCTCACCAACTCCCAACGGGGCGATAACAGGCACGCTGTTTTCAAGCGCGTGCAGCAAAGCTTCGGTATCGAACCCCTCGGCCTCTCCGACAAAGCCCAGGTCCGGACCGATACGCTTTTTGACGGCATGCAAAAGTGGATTGACATGGGTAAAACCGCGAGCCAGTTCGCCGTGCTCGTTTACTTCTTTCACCAACGTACCGTTCAAAGCCGCCATCTCGTCTTTCACGATATCAAGCGTAACCGCATCGGTCACACGAAGGCCGTTTTCGAATTTAACCGGGTGATCGATGTCCTTCAATCGCTGGTTGACATGAGGGCCACCGCCGTGAATGAGTATGGGGCGAACGCCCGCATACCGCAGGAATGCCACGTCTTCGATCACCGCCCGCCGGACGGCATCCTGCTGAAGAGCCGAACCGCCATATTTGACCACAAATACGCTTTTATGGAATTTTTTAATATACGGCAGCGCCTCGATGAGAACATCTGCTTTGTCAATAGCTTCCTTCATACCGTACGGCAATTTCTCCCTTCCTCAATTTCGTGTCGCCCACCGTCAAAACAAACACACACACACTCATCTCCATCCGCCCCCCCCCATGAACATCGACCCGTACCATCATTCGGGGTGCCCGCCTATTCCGCATGACTACCGCCCACTACGACGGTTCTGAAACCGCCGGCCTGCCTGCCCAAGTCGTCGGTAACCCTGAACC
>WJJU01000166.1 GCA_014729595.1 Chitinivibrionales bacterium | reverse complement strand
TCTATACCAACCCCTTCGAGTCCAAAAAATGGCCTCTTTTCGCCAAGATGCTCAGCAAAATGTAATAGAGAAATGACATTCCCGTCACCTCCGGGAACAGCTATAATGGGCGCTTCCTGCCCTTCATCCTTCATAGGCACAAGTATACCCGACCCGATTTTCGAATTAGATCTCCCACTCGACTCAATCCTTGCCGACTCTCTATTTCCCTTCATTTTACCGCATGCAACCGACTGCATCTCCATTTCATTTCCGCCATTACCATCATTTTTTTTAATTACGGTAAGCTTGTCAATCTTTTCCGGACACACCGTGCGCAAATATTCGGATAGAGCAGCTATAGAACCGTAATTAAACACTATCGACGGTGATAATTGCAATCCCAGTAGGTCATTTAATTTATCTATCAGATTAATAATTACGTATGAATTCGCACCTAATTCGGTAAAAGTCTTACTCACTTCAATGGTGCAGTCGGCCTCATGTAGGTTGCGCGCAATTTCGTGTTTCAGAAAAAGTTCAATTTTCTCATTTGGAGGCAATGTAACATCGCTTTTGCAATCTTTACTATTATTTGTAAAATAGTATATTGCTTGTGGTGGCGATTCTTTTTCCAATTTGTGCACAGCCAACGGTTTACTTTGCCCAAAAGTATTGTGCATATATTCATTTTGCGAAGGTTTTACCGTCTCCGCCATGTCATTTTTGACAGCCCAGTACTGTTCCTCTGCAAACGGGTATCCGGGAACATGCACACGCTTTGGAGTTTTTATTCCATACAACAAACGCCAGTCAAATCTAATACCGTTTACCCATAGTTCGGCTATCCGTGCATATTTTTTACCATCTACCAGTTTTTCGACCACTGTTTTCAGTATTTCATCATCTGAATCCAATAAATCAAGGCGATTATTTCGCGCCGCTGCATTGCCGCGAAAATACGCATTACTCGATGGCTCATTACTACGATAATTATTTATTTTTTTCAGTAAGCAAGGTATGGTTTCGGCTATAAACGCAATGCGCTCGATCATTTCTTCTCTTCCTGTTTGTAATGTATAAGCAATGCACTCAAGCAATCCTTGCTTCGAGGCACCGCCGTTCTCCTCGTCGAGCACTGCATTGTCGAGGTATGCGAATAATTCATCCACTTTTCGCCGTAGTTGCCCGCTATTCCTTGCCGATAACGGTATGATTACCTCCGAAGAACTTTGAGGCAGTCCGTCCGTATTCAAATCATAGTCGGATGACACATATTCTTCGACTACTACATGCGCGTTTGTCCCGCTTCTGCCGAAAGCATTAATCGCACCTAAACGAGCTTTATCATTCTTTCTTATCCATTCGCGCTTTTCCTTATTAATATACAGCGGATTATTCGTTCCTATTATGAAATCATTCTCTTCTTCACAGTAAAGACTTGCCGGTATTGTTTTGTGCTGCAACCCTTTAAGCAAGCTTATCAAGCTTACTAGCCCGGACGCCGCAAGTGTATGCCCAAAATTGCTTTTGCAGCTTGTAATGGCACACCACGCCGATGACATGCGATCCGCGTTACTACTGTTTCCTAATTTTTTAAATACACCGTTTATGGCATTAATTTCAACGGAATCACCAAGCTTGGTCCCGTTCGAATGTGCAACGATGTGGTTAATATCCATAACGTCTATGCCGTTTTCTTTGTAAATTCGTTCGAGCAATGCTGCTTGCATGCGTCCGTTTGGCGCCGTTATACCATTCGTTTTTCCATCGAAGTTGATACCGCATCCCTTCACGGTTCCATAAATTGTGTTCCCATCTTCACATGCCTTCGAAAGTGGTTTAAGCATTACCACCGCTATCGCTTCGCCGATTCCAAGTCCATTAGCATTATTTGACATACTATAGCTAACACCGTCTGGAGACAGCATGCCGGCTTGGCTCATTGCAACATAACTCATTGGGACCAATAGAAGGGCAATACCCGCGGCTATTGCCGCATCACATTCTCCCCGACGTAGGCTCATAACCGACTGATGAAGAGCCACAAGCCCCGAAGAGCAGGCTGTATTCGTCGTTAAAGCCGGACCATGAAAATCATAATGGTATGATAAGCGAGAAGAGATCATGGCATTTCCACTGGATGCCATTCCCTGATTACCGGCAATTAGCCCGTATTGACTTTCCTCCATTCCGACAAAAACACCAGTTGCAGACCCTTGAAGCGATTCAGGATTGATACCGGCATCCTCTATGGCATGATAAGCCTCTAATAATAATAGCCGCTGAGCGGGATCCATTATCGAAGCTTCGTGCGAGTCAATGCCGAAAAATGAAGGATCGAATTCATCGATTCCATCGATAAAACCACCCTTATTTGTGCTCATCTGATTGCCGTCTCCTTGGGGGCCGGTATAATAGTCTCGCCAATCCCAACGTAAAGAGGGTATTTCAGTTATTCCGCTTTCTTCTTTCTTTAACATATCCCAGAGCCGATCGGCATTCCTTGCTCCGGGAAACCGTCCGGCTACACCTACAATTGCAATTGGATCGTCTTCACTTAATCCGCTGCCGCGCGAAAGGCGACTCAAACGCGCAGCTTTCCTGGGTCTAAGGACGTTTTTGGTCTTTCGGGCTGTTTTGATTTTTTCGTATCTGATGGTTTTTGTATCCGGATACTCTTTTTGCGTATGTGGCCTGCAATAAAAATCGCCTATGTGCTCACGATGATCTGTATTAAAATATTCGCTTAATCCATTTATAGTAGAGTAATTGTAAAATATTGCCGGGGTAAGCTGCACCGAAAAATGCTCAGATATTTTTTTTGCGAAATCAGCGATGGTTATCGAGTCAAAGCCATAATCCACAAGACTGGTATCAGTATCTAGTTTTTCTATCGGTATTTTGTATCCATTAGCCATTATTCGCTTGATATCAGCAATTAGG
>WJJU01000165.1 GCA_014729595.1 Chitinivibrionales bacterium | reverse complement strand
AACCAGATCCACCCGCGCGAAGTATTCGCGGATCCGATTACCGACCGAGCCGCCGCCGTAATTATTGCGCACAACCACCCATTCGCCCATACCGAGCCTAGCCCCGAAGACAGGCATGTTACCCGTTCGATCCGAGACGCCGGTGAACTTCTCGGTATCCCCCTCCTCGACCACGTTGTGTTCGATACCCATACGTATTACAGTTTTCTGGAACGGGGGGAAATATAGCTTGTCGGGCCTGATCCGGTAGGAACTGTCCGCGAAGATGCGACGCGCGTCGCTAACGCCCCGAGAGCAGCTATCAGAATGAGCTATGCCGGGGGAGACCGAGCGCGAAGGCCCTGATGTGCGATCCCGCAAAGCGGGCGACAAGGCATATCCTCGACGCAATGCCGGGCAGACGCAACGAAACGGGCGGGTCGTCGCCGCCGGTCCGAGTGGTGGCTCATTTTGAAAGCGGCTCTGAACCCTCAGTGCCCGGCTGCGGCCCCGCAAGCCGGTCGTTCACTTCGGCTATTTGCGATCCGTCGGGGAACTTCTGGGAGTAAAGCTCAAACGCCTCAATCGCCTTGTCGGGTCGCCCGGTGCGATGAAGGCACTCGCCGTAGCCGAAGAGGGCATGCTCCATTTCGGGCGTCTCGGCATACTCTTGCACGATGATGGCATAGCAGGGCAACGCAAGCGCACACTCGTCGTAATCAACTTCCCAAACGCGCGCCAGCGTGCTTAATATTCTCAACCCTTCATCACTGCGCTGAAAAACGGCCAAGCAACGCTGATACGCCCGCCGCGCGCGCCAGCCATTCCCAACCCGATGCACGGCTTCGGCAAATCCTCGAGCGGCCTCATCAAAATAACGCCCGTGCGGATAGTCAAGAAGATAACGCATATAATCCTTGATCGCTCCGCTGATATCTTCGATGCAGTTCGCTTTCAGTCGAGCCCGCGCCAGTAAAGCCCTTTGAGCCCGCTCATCGTCACGCCCTTCAGCCACAAGAGCGTTGATATAGGTCAAGGCTTCTTGGCTGTTGCTGTCGGCGATACATAGCTTATACGCCCCTTCCAAAGCCTCAAGACGAACGTTCTCGCTGGTTGAATCCAATTCAATAATCATTTTGAACGCCTGAAGAGCTTGATCCCGATCACCGCGGCGTTTTTTGGCCTGGCCGGTTTTCAAAAGGGATACATCAACCGGGTCCGCCGCAACCCTTGGCCGTATCGGTTTTTTAGCCGTTTTTTTCGGACGAGGCGGGGGGTTCGCATCCAAAGTAACGGAAAGATGGTAGGTTCCGGTTTTTGGGTTTGTGATCCGCCGACGCCATTTTTCGTAGCCCGGTTTCGTGACCGTTACCAGATGTGTTCCGGGTTGAGCCAGGCTCAACAATGGGGTGACACCCCAAAAAGCGCCGTCCACATGCACGGCGGCTCCCGCGGGCTCCGAAACGACCTGCAGCCGACCGTTCCCGGCGGGAGTATCCCCGGCGGGCAAGGCCGCAATTCTCGCCAGGGTGTCCAAAGCTGCAAATGCTTGCGAATCAAACTCGGCATCATCATGCCGCACCGTCCCGTCCTGCGCTACACGAATTCGCTCACCATTGGCCACACGCACCCTTTTTTGCTCGCCGGATGTAAGAAAGACATCGATCGCACCTTTTTGCACCGCAAAGACCGCATGACCGTCTTTGCCGGACCCGCCGGGATATACCTGAACCGCAAAGCGGGTCCCCACGACTTTGCATGCGCCGTCGGGCGTTTCGACTCGAAATACCTGCCCGGGCTTGCGCTTCGCTACGCGCGCAAGGACGGTTCCTTTGTCGAGGTACAAACAGACGGAGTCGTCGTGAAGCGATCGGAGACATAGATCGCTGTTTTCGGCTACCACCACACCCGTTCCCGGACCCAGGCCTACATACACCGTCGCCCCCTCGGCCGTCGTTATGCGGCTCGTTTCTTCCAACACCCCCGCACTTGCCCGCTGTTCCCGCTCTTCGCCGTAAGACTTCGCATAATAGCGCACCGCTCCCTGCGCACGAAGAACATCGGCGGACAAAAGAACACTTTCCGGAGTGGCCGGCGTACGGTGTTCCACCGTCGGCGCACCGACCGGTCGGACTCCCGGCGCGACAAAGAGGAGAATGGTGACAAGCAAAAGCATGACGGGTACGCCGATATATGCATAGCGCAGAGACCGCCGCGCCCAAATCGTTGTTGGAAGCTCCGTAACGGTACCGTGCGCCGTTTCCCATACTCGTCGATACCAGGGCTGCCGCGGCGTTTCGAGATCGTCCATGACGCGATCGTGAATGTGCCGCCACGCGCAATCAGACTTGGGCGGTACGGGAAACGCCCGTCCGAGTGTCTCGATTACTTCACGCAGCTCCGAAAGCTCCGCCGTACACACCCGGCAAACGCGCAGATGTGCGGTCACGCGTTGGTGTTCAGAAGGCGTACAGAGACCCTGAATGTAGGAATTGAGAAGTTTTTT
>WJJU01000164.1 GCA_014729595.1 Chitinivibrionales bacterium | reverse complement strand
GTAGTTCATTATTGACCAGGAGTTGCGTTTTAATTCTCGTTGAGTTTTGAGGAGATTCCGTATCATGGCGGCCGTGGCTTTTTTTCTAAGTCGCTTTTCTAAAATTTCTCGAAGCTGAACCTCCATTGGGATGCGCGCGAAGGGGGAGTATTTATGTTTGCTCGACAGTTTTTCGAATCCGGCGCGTTCGGCGAGCATGTTTATTGCGGATGTCAGGAAAACCTGATCGATATATCCGTCCTTTTGCAGTGATTGCGTTACGGACTGAAATTGGTCGCGGTGCTCCGGTTTCCGGTGTCCGTCGAAGTATAAGGGATCGATTAAAAACAGGTTAATCCGCTCTTCGTTTACCGTACGAAGTTGATGACAAATTTCCAAAGCGACATTTCCGCCGAATGAAAACCCGACAATATGGTATGGACCGCTTGGTTGGATCGAATGGAGAGCCTCGATCGCATAGGCTCCCATTTCTTCGATGGTGGGCATTGCATCTTTGGATTTCCCAACTCCGTCCAATGTCATACCGGCCAGTCGTTGCCGTTCGCCCAAGTGTGTTTTAATCATCCGAAAAATGGACGGATCACCGTCTATACCGGGAATACATAAGGGAATGACCGGTTTGTGGCCCGCGTTGCGCTCTTTAGGCCGGGCTCCTGAACCGTTGGATCCGAAACGTGCGCGCGTTTCTTCCGTATTACCGCTACGGTTTGAACTTTCATTATGTGAGGTTGTTACCGATATTCGGCCCATGTCCGTTATATCCGTTGATTTTCTTGACGTGCTCGAGCGATCGTCTTCGATGAAAGAGTGCAATGCCTGCTTGAACGATTGCAGAACCGATGTTATTGTCTCTTGTTTGAAGAGGGTGCGCTGGTAAGCACACACAATAGCCGTCCTTTCACGATCGCCCATCAATAGAAGGAAAAGATCGCTTAATGAGTATGTTAAATTTATGAAATTGTGAGCGCTCAAAGGTTTCATGGTATAAGCGAATTCCGATTGCCCCTCACTTTTCGAGAATGAATCAATGTTAAGTAGGCTGTCGAAGACAACATTGTAGAACATACCGCTTGGATTGCGCTCAATCCCGATTAATTTTACAAGTTGAGCAAATGAAACGCTACGGTGTGAATACGCCTCCTTGAACGATTCTGAGACCCGGTAGAGCCTATTTCCGAGTTTTTCGTTAGCTTCGAATTTCACCTGAAAGGGAATGAGGTCGTTGAAATCCCCTATGCACTTTTCGTACTCCAAGCGATGTCTTTGGTTTGACGCGGTTCCAATACTAATAATTTTCTTGCCGGACCAGTTGTGAAGCGTAACCGCAAGTCCGGCAAGCGATAAGGTGGTCAAGCTGATGTTCATTTTCCGGCAGAATGCTTGAAGGCTGTCGCGTTCATCATTCGTGAAGGGGACCATTGTTACTCCACACCGATAGTTTAGGCGTTGTGGCCGCGGGTAATCGGTAGGAATCTCGGTATGGAAAGAATGCGAAAGTAGTCTTTCTCGCCAAAAGCGAGATTCATCATGCAACACCGTCGGCTTTAATGTAGCCTGCGAGGCTACATAATGTCTGTATTGGACGGCGGGAGGAGGCAGGTCGACCCTGTCTCCATTCTTCATCGCTCGATAGGTTGCGGTGATTTCGCTTAAAAGCAAATGCATGGAGGCACCATCCGCAATCGTATGGTGAATGGCGATAATGTGAAGGTGCCGTGCCTCCCTAAGTTTAATGAATGTGAATCTGAGCAGCGGACCAGCCTTCAAATCGAACATCGTGACTTTTTCTTGGCGCAGCGTTTCTGCGATACGCGCGTCTTGGGTCTTGCAATCAAATGTACTTATGTCTTGATACGCCGTTTGCAGCATCGGTTCGGCGTTGATAACCTGAGCCCGGGCTTTACCAAAATTTGGGAATGTCGTACGCAAGATATCATGCCGTAACATGACTAAGTGGAGGGCGTTCTCATACAGAGAATAGTCTATCGCCTCTTCGATCCATACGGGTGACACGGTCTGATAAGCGGGATTCTTGTACAATTCAGTCTCGATGCAATAGGCCTTTTGTGAATCCGACATTGCAAAATACTTCTTTTCGGGATCAAGAACAGGGTAGAGTGTTACTCCATGTTTGATTGCCTGCTCGCGTATTGTATCACTCAAACTTCCTTGCCCATACTCTACTACGAGACTGCCATTTTGGCGGTATACTCCCATACCGTTACGCAGCAATTTAACAAGCAGGGAAACACCTTCCTCCCTTCCGTTTTGATTGGCATTTTCGCGCCCGGAACAGTCGATTCTCAATGTTTCGATTGATTCTCGAGGCCCTTTATTTCCGGAATCAATCGCCGTTTTTCTTGTGTCGGTACTCATGCCTTCGGATGCTTTTTTAGACACGATATGGACTAATTCGGCAATGGTCGGAAATTCATTCAAGGTTTCGGATCCTAAGTCGAGGGCAAAACGATTGTTTAATCTGTTCAACAGCTTCATGCTCAAAATTGAATCCAATCCATATTCGTGCAAATTCTTGCCGGGCTCAATCTTTGCTTCCGGGGTGCCCAACACTTCGGAAACGATGCTTGCAACAATCGCGGCGACGGGCATGGAGTTTCGTGTGTTGATTGGAACCGATTTGTCGATTTTCCGCAAGCCTTTCTCCGAGGTTTCCCCATAATTCGGCGACTCTATCCAGTATCGATCTCCCTCAAAAGGGTAGGTGGGCAATGGGATGCGACGGCAGTCGAGGTCGTTGAACAAACACGACCATTCGGGATCGGCACCACTGCGGTAGTGTTCATAAACCGATTGTAGTTGGTGACGATGATCTTTATCGATAGGTTTTACGCCGGTGTCATATACCTCCCGCTTGCGGCCGATTGCGGTGTGAGCGCCGTTTGTCTTCGTGGTGGCCGATGATTCCTCAATGTTTACAAACAGCTCCTTCCAAATTGACTCGTCGTCGAGTGCCGATCCGAGCGTTTCGGCTAATTCCGATTTGCTTTGGATAATCAGAGCAATCCGCAGCGGAAAATGGGTTCTCCCGACCGCCAGGGTATAAGCAATGTCGGCAAGGGTATAGCGAGTACCGTCGCGTTCCAGCCATTCAACGAGCGATCTTAGTTTCCGGCGTAGCGCAGTCTCCGTTTTGGCGGATATGGGTATTAACCAAGAAGGACGAGCGTGCTTCGGGTGTTTAATATTTGTTTGACACGATTCCTCAACGACGACATGGACGTTGGTTCCACTAAACCCGAAAGAACTCAAGGCGGCTCGCCGAGGAGTATTTGAATCGGTCTCCCATGGCCGGCATTCGGTATTCACATAGAACGGACTTGTTTCAAAGTCAATAAGAGGATTGGGTGTGCGATAGTTAAGCGACGGGGGAAGGGTTTTGTTTTTCATGGCCAGCAAGATTTTAATCAGTCCGGTGATACCCGCGGCGGTGGCGCCATGACCGACATTACTTTTTACCGAACCTATGGCACAATAGCCTCGGCGTTTCGTGAAAGAGCGGAATGCATTCGTAAGCGCTTGCAGCTCGATTGGATCTCCCAGGTTGGTGGCTGTTCCATGTGCTTCAACATACGAAATGGAATCAGGTGAAATATTGAATGATTTATATACCTCGGCTTCAACCTCGGTTTGTGAAAGTGCGCTTGGGGCGGTGATACCATTGGTTTTGCCGTCTTGGTTTATAGCGGTCCCCTTGATAACGCCGTATATATAGTCGCGGTCACGTTGTGCCGTCGAAAGCGGCTTGAGCACCACGGCGCCCACCGCTTCGCCGGGTACAAATCCATTGGCGCTTTTGTCAAATACGCTACACTTTCCGTCCGGCGAAAGCATACCGGCCTTGCCGGCGAGTATGTGAAAATTCGGAGAGGTGATAAGGTGTACGCCTCCGCATAGAGCCGTCTCGCATTCTCCCGCCAAAAGGCTGCGGCAAGCATAATGAAGGGCGGTCAGCGAAGATGAACAGGCGGTGTCGACGGCGATGCTGGGACCTTTGAGGTTTAGGAAATATGAAATACGTGCCGCAAGGATAGAGCTTGCATTTCCCCAGAAGAAATGTGCGTCGTCGAGCGGCCGTCCGAACATTCTTGTTTGATAATCGCCCGCCGAGACCCCCACAAAAACTCCGCACTTTTTGTTGGACATAGCGGGAATGGCATAACCGGCGTCTTCAAGCGCTTTCCACGACTCTTCCAAAAATATTCTTTGCTGGGGGTCCGAGAAGAAAGCTTCCCTCCCGGATATTCCGAAGAACTCAGCATCGAATCGGTCGATATCCCGTAAGAAACCGCCCCATTTACTTGTAGTTTTGTTGGGAACGGTCGGGTCGGGATCATAGTAACGATCGGGATCCCATCGATTCTCGGGTACTACCGTTATTGCATTGCACCCCTCTTGTAAGTTTGTCCAGAACTCATCGATATTCTCCGCTCCGGGGAATCGCCCGGACATGCCGATAATCGCAATGTCAAAAGTCGGTTGAGAAGCCGAAATGCTTTGGCCGGTATTGGGACGTTCCGCGCGGGCGGGTACTTTGCTCGGAGCTGTATTAACGGTTTCGGTGATTGGCAGTTGGTTTACTACAATTTTGCCAATGTTTTTACGGTCGTTCATATAACGGTATCCGTCTTGCACCTCATCGAACTTGAATACCTTGCCGACGGTTGGTTTGACTATCCCCGCTTCCATTAGTTCCAACAGCTTACCAAGATACTCGTGCGCCGTTCCCGCCTTTGCGGCGAGTATCCGTCTTAGGTCGATACTGAAGAAGGTTTGGTTGTGAACGAGATTGGACAAACTTACGGGAGCCCCGCTTTTCAGCCCCGTCATGGCGATCTCCGCGTAACGACCCTCCGGCGCTACTACATCGAGTCCTTTTTGTATGTTTTCGCCGGATAAGGTGTTTATGACCAGGTCAACGCCGCGGCCGTCGGTTTCGCGCATAATAACCTCGAAAAAATCTTCTTCGCGATACAGAATGACATTCTTTACGCCGAGTTGGTGCACGTATTCAGCCTTTTCACGTGATCCGACCGTAGTATACACTTCGGCGCCTTTCCACTGAGCGAGCTGAATCGCCATGAGCCCGATTCCTCCGGCGCCCGTTTGGATCAGGACCCGCTCTCCGGCTTCCACCACGGCTTTCTTGAACACATGATAAACAGTCAAGAACACCACCGGTAATGAGCAGGCGTCCTCGTAACTCAGCCAAGTCGGCTTTTGGGTAACGAAGCATTCCCGTGTGTTTACATATACACCTTGTCCGCCCAATCGCTCACCGGTAACGCCGAAAACTGCATCGCCCACTTTCAAATGTTTCACGTCCGGGCCGACCTGAACGACCCTGCCGGCGATTTCGAACCCCGGTGTGAAGGGGTATGGAGGCATAGTGGGATAGAGACCACGAACGCAAAGGAGGTCTCCGAAGTTCAAAGAGAATGCTTTGACGGCGACTTGGATCTCATCCTTTTCCGGCGACGAACAAGCGACATGACTTACCGCTATATCGCTAATGTCGCCGGGCTTACAAAGCACGACGGCCGGAAATTTTTTCGGATGAAATGCCTCAACACGAGAACCTCGGGGTTGGGTACCGCAATGTGAATCTTCGGGTTCGCAATTGTAGGAACAAGTGTGCTCGGCTACGTTTGCCCCGATAAACGGCGCGGTTGCCGGTGAATGGTCGGCCGCTTCGCAATCGAGAGTTGGGACTACCGGATTGTGTTCTCCATGTATGTGTGCCGAGAGTGATTCGATATTGGGATAGTCGTAAATGACCGTAGTCTTAAGGACGATGGAAAAATACTCGTTAATCTTAGCAATAAGATCAACCGCAATTATGGAATCCACACCTAAATCAGAGAATTGCTTATCCGGTTTGACTTCATTCGGTTCTTTGCCAAGGCACTCACAAACTATAGCCGATGTCCCGTTTTTGATAAACACGAGAGTGTCATCCGGAAATGCCGGGGCCGGGCGCGGGTCGACGGGCGAAGGTGTCGAAGATCTATTGCGTTCATGGGCCGGTGCGGCATCCTTTTTTTGTATGTCAATAAACATGGTGGTCTCGTCGTAGAAATTTTTTATCGAACAACCGTCGCTTTCGGCAATTATTGCATGTTGAGAAAGCTCCTCTATTCCCGGCGCGATCCGTCCCAAATGAGCGGCAACCTGCTTGAACCCGATTTCCGTCAGAAGACTTTCCCATGTCTCGGATTTCAGCAGAGGGGAGTGCTTGACACGCCGCTCTTCGTCTTCGAATAACCACCAGCCTTCCAGAAGACCGAACGTAAGAGTGAGAAACGGGTTTAGCTCGGTCATTTCGTTCAGCAGAAGCCAGCCGTTGGCTCTTAGAATACCTTTAATATTCAGAAGGGTATCCCTGACGTTTTTAACGGCATGGACAACATTAGAGGCTATGACTATGTCGAATTCTTCGGTTCCGCTGTTACCGGCGGAAAGCTGTTTTGCCATGTCTTTTTCGATGTCGAGAAGTGCAAAGTTCATGAAGGAGTAATCTCGTCCATACTCTCGCTTGCCGTGTTCGATGAACGCAGGGGATAGATCGGTGTAGCAGTAATGCAACGAGTCGGCGTATTCGCGAATTGCCGGAAGCACCTTGGAGCTGGTTCCACCCGTGCCGGCTCCCAATTCCAAAATATTCACTCGACTCGTTGGATCTTGTTTAAGCTTTCGAACAATGAAAGAGACGACGCAATCGGCAATGAAATCATTCAGTGCATCTACAATCACGTTGTCACGATATACGCCTTCCACCAGACTTGTCGAACCATCGGGAAAAACCACGTCGGTAGCGGCAATCTCGCCCGTCAGGATCTGGGGGTAATGGTCAATGCATCGGCAAAGCAACTTAATTTGTCCCGATAGCCGAGGATATGATGCCAAGATTTCTTGTCGTTCACTTCGTAGGTTCTTGAGACCTTCTTTCACGCGATCGGATGCCGCCAATTCGGTGGTTACGAGTTGTTTTTGGGAAAATTCAATAATGCCCCAATCACATAGTATGTCCAACAAAGCGTCAAGGAGCCGGCGATGCCCCGGATGGACGGCAAGCTTGGATGCGAACTCACGGATGTCATGGACTTCTCCGCCTTCCCGAAAGGCGCCCATCCGTATAAAAACATCGAGCAAAGAATAGCGACAAAACTCGGTGAAACGAGAAACTCCAAAAGTAAGATTTTCTATATCTTCCGGGACCTTCGGAAACGGGGGATTGCGCAGCATCTCAGTAAGGATCGAATGGAATGTTTGCTCACGTACCCAAAAATTCGCTTTGAAGTCTACACCGGTTCTCTCAAGAGCGTCACAATTCGCCTTAATCATAATGAGCTGATCGATTGGGGAACTCAAGGCCGTTTCGATTGCTTGCAGCCCCTCGTGAGGTTCAATGGAATGGATCCCTATACGAGCCATTTTTTCTTGCATTTCCGGGCGGGCTACTATCCCTACACTACCCCAGTAGCCCCAGTTTATCAATTTGACCGGATACGGTTTTTCCTGGTTAAGGAACGCCGAATAGGCATCTTCGAACGTCGAAGCCGCGGCATAGTTAGCCTGACCCGGATTGGGAGAGATGAATTGCGTTGATGAGAAGAACAGCATGAAATCAAGATGTTCATCGCTTAATGCTTTCTGGAAATGTATGCAGCCGTCGACCTTGGGCGCGAGTACTTCGGCAAGCGAGTTTTCATCCATCTGCTTGAATGAACAGTCATCGAGAACTATCGCTGAGTGGACGGCGCCTTGTATAACACCGAACCGGCTTTTCCCCCGCTCAACCGCTTCCTTCATCTCCGCCAAATCACTGACATCCGCTTGGGTATACATCGCACTGCCGCCGATTTGTTCTAATTCCCTGATTAGGTTTTTCTTTTCGGCCTTCAGAGGGCTTCTACCCACAAGAACCAGGCATGCTTGATAATTTGCGGCTAAATACCTGCTCAAAACAAGTCCGATTCCGCTCATTCCCCCAACAATGAGGTATACTCCACGCTGTTTGAGGCCTGAATTAACTATCCGGGGAAGCTTCAACGGCAAATAACGTCGTGAATATGCTTTGCCGTTACGTAATGATACTACACCGGCACCGTCGATTACGGCTTCATCTTCAATGAGATCGAGTATCGACTCAGGGTAGCCGGCTTTCGAAAAACTCTCCGATGAATCGAGGTCGGTGTCGAAGCATGTACACCTAATTTTATTGAATTCCTTGGATACGCTCGTTGCCAAGCCGTACAAAGACGCTGAATGGGGATCAGCGATAGTGCTTTGATTGAACGAATGCGCCCTATTCGTGAAGATGCATACCCGGATCGAGGATGCGTTATTGGTGACCTTGAGCAACGCTTTCAATAATCTGAAGAGAGAGAGAATCCCGATCTCCTTCGTTTGTCGAAGAGCCTCCGTGTAATCGCTGAAAACTGCGTAAGGGCTATCCGCAAAGAATAATATGGTATCGTATGGGAACGAGCCGTTCTCCGCCGCCTCACCAATAATACGATCAAGGGCATGTCGATCCCGCACATCAATGCTGCGTTGGTTGGCTGAAAGACGCTCGCTTCGCGTACCCAACAGGATAGCTTGACAATTGCGGTCCACGGCAAATGCATGGAGTATCTCGCCAAAGCGAGGGTTTTTTTCCGGAGCGATAACCATCATCCGCCTCGGTGCATTCCTCGGCACGTCATCCCCGATTGGATTGGACGGTGCTTTCCGGTCGATCTCGATCCAGTCGGGGCGGCAGAGACAAGTTTCTACGGTTTGCGCTATTGTACGAAGGATCACATCCCGCATAAGCACGCATATAATGCCTCCCGCATCCATAATCGATACTTCGATCCTTTCGTTGTTCAAAGCCTTAACATGAGAATAAGACGGAGACCCGCAGGGACGAAATACCTCGACGGTTTCTATTGAGTAAGGGACAAAAACGGCATTTTCTTGGGTTGACATTCCTCGGAGCGCGATAATCGACTGCAACGCCCCGTCCGCAATTGTCGGGTGAAGCACGAATGCACCATGTAAATCATCGGCGGCGAGGTGGTCTGTGGACAGAAGGCTGAGCGTTTCCCCTTCCCCTCGCCAAACCCTTACTATTCCGCGAAAAAGAGGGCCATAAGCGACGCCGGCTTGGCTGAAGCGCTCGTAAATTTCGTCCCCGGAAAATTCTTGCGTGCATCGGGATTTAATATCCTCGATCGATACGCGCCGAGGCCGCGATGCGCCGGTTTCCTTTATTTTCCCTACACAATGCTTCCGATACGCGGCACCCTCGACGCTCGTGACTTCGAAATGCATCGATCCATCGTCGCGTCGACCCACCTCAATCGACGGCGTTCGCGATTTGCCTCCCATTCGCAAGGGCTTTGTCCAAAATATTT
Source organism: Chitinivibrionales bacterium (assembly GCA_014729595.1). Classification (GTDB taxonomy): domain Bacteria; phylum Fibrobacterota; class Chitinivibrionia; order Chitinivibrionales; family WJMI01; genus WJJU01. The sequence goes on along the minus strand of WJJU01000164.1, from coordinate 606 downwards.
GCGTAAGAACATGCGGTGCTTTCCCGATAATTTGCTTCCCGACTTCGAGTGCCATCTCCAAATAGCCTACGCCCGGAAGCATTGGGTCACCGTTAATAACATGATCACGAACCAAGGGATCGGAAGTGTCCAAAGACTTATTGAACACTAGACTGGATCCGAGACTCTTATCCGCAACAATGCGGTCTATCAAAGGATACTCGTTACGAGCGGCTATCACTCCCCAATAGCGGTCCCGAGCAAAAGGATAGGTCGGCAAGGAGACCTTGTGCGGCGGTGGCGAGTCATAGAATGTGGCCCAATCCAGCTCGCCCCCATTGACCCAGATCATCGCCGATTCCGCAAGGTCTTGGCTTGATATATGCTTCTTTGAATCATCGTTTATTGAAGCTTGCGTCGCCATTTCACGCGCTTTCGATCCATCTTCGTTAACAACACCGAAAAAGATATTTTTCCCATCCGCGCCCTTATCAACATACGAGGCCAGTCGCTCCGTTAACCGTGTGACGCTATCGGCGATGATTGCAAGCCGGAATGGAAATGCCTCACGTCCAACTTGTAAAGTATAAGCGATATTTATCAGCTCATAGCGCGGATGGCCGCTTC
>WJJU01000163.1 GCA_014729595.1 Chitinivibrionales bacterium | reverse complement strand
GTGCCTCTTGATGCACACAGAAAAAATCCCTAAATGATTCCGCGACCGCATCGAGGGTTTCCGGCTTTTTGCCGTAGCAGAACCTAACCTGATCCACGCCGGATTCTTTTCTTGAATAGAATGACGAGCCGGGTGCCGTAGCCACGCCCGTCTCCGCGAATAATTTCTTGCTGAATTCTACATCGTTATCGGTGCCCAGCAGGGCAGCGACCTCGGAGATATCGGCCAATATGTGAAAAGCTCCGGCCGGTAAGGGGAATGAAAAACCGCACTCCGAAAGTAGAGCATGTATAAATGATCTGGCTTGTGTGTACCTATGCTTTAGATTTTTGTAATAACTATTTTCAAAATTCAGTGCGGTTACCGCCGCATGTTGTAGCGGCGTGGGTGCCCCCATCGACAGCAATTGGAGAACCTTCCTTATGCGATCCGTGATTCGTTTGTCCGCAATGGCCCACCCAACCCCCCAACCTTCAACTGAATATGTTTTTTCTATTGAGTTGACTGTTATGGTACGGTCCTCCATACCCGGCAGCGATCCTATCGATACGTGCTCGGCATCATCATACAAAATATGCTCATAGATCTCATCGGCAATCGCATACACGTTCCATTTGTTGCAGAGAGCCGCTATGGTCTCCAGCTCCGTTTTGGAAAAAACCTTACCGGTTGGATTATGGGGAGTATTGATAATAATTGCTTTGGTGCGATCGTTGAATACTTCGGCCAATTCCTTGGGATTGAAATGCCGGTCCGGTTTATAAAGTGTTACATATCGCGGTGTTACTTCCGAGAGGAAGCTCAAATATGCGTAGTGCTCACGGAACGGCTCAAAGACGATAATCTCATCACCGGGATTACAAATCGCCCGAAGAGTCGCCGTTATCGCTTCCCCAACACCACCGGTAACCGTTACATCGGTCTCGGGGTCGCCGGCGATGCCGTTGTACCGGAATGCTTTTGCCGCGACGGCTTCCCTCAGTCCCGGTTCCCCGAATCCAATAGGGGACCAGCACCTCTTGTCCCTGACCGCATGTACCGCTGCTTCTTCCAATTCCAATGGGCCGTCAAAATCTGAAAAATCCAGCGCCAGATCATTCCCGCCGGCATCTTCGCATAACCTTCCCATTGCACAAACGGCCGACTCCGGGAAATTCTCCGCCATCCTCGAAAGAGGTTTCATGCATTGACTCCGCGGTGGTGGTGATTGGTTTGTATATAGTGCATCCTCGAGGGTGCGTATAATACACCGTCAGGCATCAGAATTCTCTACTATACTAGAAGCCATCTCATACTTGTCCAAAGTAGGTTTTTGAAGGGGGCTCGGACCGCTCCCTATACCTCAAGCTTGGAGCCGAAGGCCAGGGATGGCCGAAGGCGGCTGCCGTAAGGCAGGGGCGAAGCCCCCCGAGCAGGATGCGAGGGCCAACGTAACGCCGTTATAGCCCAGCCCCCCTTTTGTTCCCCCCATACTTGGGGGGAGACGGCATTTTGTATAGTGAATGCCTAATTTATATAGAATAGTCAATAGGGAAAACATTGTATTTTGATATTACATTTGATATAAAAACCAAGAACAAACCAAGGATTCGAAACCGTAAACTCGGACGAGCGAACGTCGAAAAATAGGGCTATTTGATTCACGAAAAGCGATTTTGGGTTAAAAATCATCTGTTTTGGACAGCACTGATCACCGGAAATTAATGCGTATAAGCTCAATTCCAGAAAAAATGAACTGTTTTGGACAGCTCTGTGAAGAAGACTGAATTTAGTGTACCTTAGAGGAGAGTGATTTGTCAAAGGTTTTTTCGGATTAATTCACAATAAGTGCGCATATTTAAGATGGATGCCGGAGAAGGGGATTAGGTTGTAACCTATACCCCAACTTGAAGCCGCAGGCCATGGATAGCCGGCGTGCATCCCGCCAAAGTCGGGACCGAAAGGTACCGAGCTGAGCGCGAGACGTGAAACGACCTTTAATCGGGCCTAAGTCCTCGGCCTTTTACCCCGAAACACTACTCTTCGCCACAGAACGGGTTATGCCGATCAAAGAAATTAAGCTACAGGATCAGCCTTTGTTGGCGCACCCATGAAAAATGGCTCAATCGTATGATCGAGCCATTTGATGCATCTTTGCGAGTGACAGTGCGTTAGCAATTGTTTTTGGCTATTATAGCACGGCTGCGTGTTTCTCCATTTTTAGTTCAACAGTGGAAAATAGACATTTAAGGGTTTACCTATTCTACTACGAAGGGCACTCTTTCGAATTTTGTATGACTCACCGATTGATTTTCTTTACAATTTCCCTCAGGGT
>WJJU01000162.1 GCA_014729595.1 Chitinivibrionales bacterium | reverse complement strand
CTGTAGAAGTTCCCTTCGAAGTCAGTCCAGACGTCGGAGTCAAGATAGCCCCCGAAACCAACGATCGGTTCGGCCGAGACAATGATCGTCACAGCCATAACACAGACGGCAACAGCCGCATGGACACGAAAAAGCATAAAACCTCCTTGAGGGTTTTGGGTTGACACGGCAATTTTCGAACCTCTCCGCACTCGTGTTGACGAATTGCTCCAAGGCAAGGGCCATGCCGGCCCCCTTTTCCCCCTAATTCTTTAATAACAAGGCTTCCGAGCTTCGCTTAACACGTGCACCGCCTTGAAATATGGCACATTTTTGTACTCCCCCACCCACCCTGATCACGTAATCGTATCAATTTCAGCGGGGCGGCGAGGTGGCCATTCTCAAGCATGGTACAATCCGGTACAATCTTGCGTTGGCATCCGTTCCGGTCGTCTCCGCCTTCGAACAGTGCCGCCACGCCGAGAGCCGCGGGAACCGAATTGTCGGCAACCACCGGATCTGCGTCCTTTCTTTGACGGATAATCATCCCAAACGAGGCCGCTATTACAAAACGGAAGGAATGGATTCGAGGGCTTGCATACTAAAAACACGACGAACCAAAGGCGCCATTCATGACCGAAGCTATATTTATTACTCCAAGCAGGGTTACAGTTAATTGATAGCGTGTGACCCAACCTTTAGGTCAGGTTTTCCCCGGTTGGTTCCTTGAAACAAATTGTGCTCGGAATAATAAATAGTCGGTTTTCCTTACTATTTACCATTTACGGAAAGAGCGGTGATTCGAAGTTAATTAGGCCCGCCAAGCAGGCCGCAATCGTGAAAAGTTATTTATTTCGCCGGTATTACCTACCGGATTGCAAGCTACAGCACCCCCGAAAACGGATTTGTCGCTCCGGCGGCGGTTGTTTTTTTCCTGGCGCATGACTCGTTTATGAGACCAACAGTCGATAAAATCAAGCAGATATGCCCAGATGTTGATGAGCGAATTATTCGTGAGCATACCGAGCGTCTCGACGAGCGGTATTTTGAGCGTTTTGACCGCCACCATGTCGCCCGACACCTTCGCGGATTAGCGGGCATCTCATCCGATAATCCCCTTGAAGTGCTCATAGATGCGCACGCCGACGGAAAAGTCGACTGTACTATCCTTGCTTTCGATTATCCGTCGCTTTTCTCTCTTATAACGGGAACCCTTACCGGCATGGGTTTCGATATTCTATCCGGCCATGTATTCACCTACCGAAAAGCACGGAGCGACGGTGGAGCCGAGTACGTGCGGCGCCGGTTGCCGCGTTCCCCAAGACGACTTCGCGGCACGTCGCATCGCCGACGAATCGTAGACTTTTTTAGTGGGCGACTCGCCCATGATCAAAGCATCGAGCGGTGGCCGATACATTTCCGTACCGCGATGAACAAAATAGCGTTGCTGCTCGAAAAGGGGACGGCAGATTCTCTGGATAAAGCACGTGAAATGGTACACGAAATGGTGGCGGGACGTTTGGCTTACCTGCCGAGCGCCGCAGAGCAAGCACTTCTTCCGGTTAAAGTCGAGGTTCAACCCGGAGCGGAGTACACACGACTGCATGTGGAGTCACAAGACACGCCGGGATTTCTTTATGCGTTGAGCAGCGCCCTGGCACTCAACGGCGTATCTATAGAGCAGGTGGGGATCGGCACCGAAGACCATACCGTTCGCGATACCATAGATGTTGTGGGGCCGGACGGCGGACCGATCACCTCGCGCCGCCGAATCGATCAGCTCACACTGTCGGTCCTTCTGACCAAGCAGTTCACCTATTTCCTCAATCGCGCACCCGATCCCTACCGTGCACTACTGCGATTCGAGACAATGGTTAAAGACATGGTCGCTTCGGGTGATGCCGGCCGGTGGCCGCACATGCTTGCGAATCCGCGTATTCTGCAGGATCTCGCACGTCTTTTAGGAACCAGCGAGTACCTATGGGAAGATTTCGTACGACTTCAGTACGAAACACTGATACCACTGCTGGCACCGCCGACACGCACACACAGTTTCGCGACACCGCCGGAAATGATCAAAAGCAAGCTCCGTCGAAGCCTGGATGAGGCCGCCGATTACGAGGCGCAATGCCGTGTGCTCAATGAATTCAAAGATCACGAGATTTTTCTTATCGATCTGGAACACATACTCAACCCGCGAGCCGACTTCAGATTTCTGTCACGTCGCTTGACTATTTTGGCCGAGGATATCATTACCGCAGCCGTAGCGACGGCGTTGGAGCGTTTGGCGGAGCGTTTTGGGACACCCCGGACGGTCGCGGGGCTTCCGGCACAACTTGCCGTGTTCGGGTTGGGTAAAATGGGCGGAGCGGCCTTGGGCTATGCCTCCGATATAGAACTCCAATTCGTCTACAGCGATCAAGGGAATACTTCGGGCCCCACCATAATCGGCAATGCGGAATTCTATGACAGGGTGGTCAAAGAAGTAAGCCGTATAATTGTAGCGAAGCGCGAAGGGATCTTCAATCTCGATTTGCGTCTTCGCCCTTACGGCAACGACGGCCCGGCCGCAAGCAGTCTCGATGCTTGGTGCCGCTACTACGAAGCTCACGGGGGTGCACACTCCTATGAGCGTTTAGCCCTGGTGCGCCTTCGGTATGTCGCCGGCGACGAAGCGCTGGGAAGACAGGTCGAGCGACTCCGCGACGACATAGTCTACCGGTCGCACGCGATTGTACCGGCAGAAATTCAACAGCTCAGACAGAAGCAGTTCGAGAACTTGGTTGATCGAAAGCGAATAAACGCAAAATTTAGCGCGGGTGCTCTGGTTGACCTCGAGTATGATGTTCAATTGCTTCAGATTATGCATGGAGCAGCCGTTGCGGCTCTCAGAACCCCGTATACACACAAAGCACTCGAAGCGCTTGCGGAAGCCGGTGTTATGGCCCCCCTGGAGAGCCGCCGTCTCAGCGAATCTTACGATTTTTTCCGGCGTCTTATCAATGGTCTCCGGATGCTTCGTGGGTCGGCGCGTGATCTATTTCTTCCGTCCGACGACACACTCGAGTTCACCCACCTCAGCCGCCGTATGGGATACGAACCGCGCGAGGGAATGCCGCCGTCCCGACAGCTCAGAGTGGATTTCGATACGCATACGGCCACCGTCCGCGCCTTTGTCGAGCGACATTTCGGGCGTGATACACTCCCGGGTGGTGTTGTCGGCAACATTGCCGATCTCGCCCTCTCCGAGTCGATCGACCGCGAGCAAGCCAATAAGTTGCTTGCCGCATCCGGTTTCCGCAACCCCGAACGAGCGTATGTAAACCTTAGAAGTCTTGCCGGAACCGAGCCCGATCGAACCGGGTTCGCCAGGCTGGCTCTACTCGCCTGCGAGATACTACGTCGCAAGCCCGACGCCGACATGGCTCTAAACAACTGGGAGCGCTACATCGAGGCACTCCCGGAACGGCGAGCCACGTTTGCCGAACTTCTGGCCCAACCGACCCGTCTCGAAATTCTCCTCAGCATCTTTTCGGCCAGTCAATTCCTGGCCGATGCCGTAATTCGGGATCCGGATTTTCTTGAGTGGGTCATCACTCCCGCCAATCTCCACCATCGCTCCACCGTCGAGGAAATAGAAACGCTATTCACCGCTCTGTCTGAACGCGACAAAGATGATCATCAGTGGCATAACGATCTTCGTCGCACCAAACGTCGCGAAGTGCTCCGAAT
>WJJU01000161.1 GCA_014729595.1 Chitinivibrionales bacterium | reverse complement strand
GAGCTTCCCTGGGCAAGGAGCTTAATGTTGACCTCGGCATCCGCCAACGCAGTCGCCGCCTGGGCAAGGACCCCAACTTTATGAACGAGCCCTTCGCCGACAACCGAAACCAGCGAGATGTCGAATTCGATCTTGATCTCGTCCGGATTCACCTCTCGTTGGATACTGCGGGTGATCATGTTGACCGTTTCGGGCTTGAGTTGCGTCTGGTCAAGGACAACCGAGAGATTATCGACGCCGGTGGGGAGATGCTCGAACGACAGGTCGAGATTCTCGAAGATCGAAAGCAGTTTTCTGCCGAAACCCTTTTCGCGGTTCATGAGGTACTTCTGAAGCGTAAAGCTGCAATAGCGTCCTCCGGAGGCAATACCGATGACGTCGCGCTCGCCGGGAAGTCGTTCGGCGACAATCAGTGTTCCGTCGTTGGATAAATTGTGGGTGTTGCGCAACCGTATGGGGATGCGTTTATGGGTAACTGGAGTAACCGCTTCTTCGTGAAAAACATTGAATCCAATGTACGATAATTCGCGCATTTCGCGATAGGTGAGCGCCGGAATTTGGTCCGGATCGTCCACCGTTCCGGGACTTGCTGAAAATATTCCGTCTACATCCGTCCAGTTTTCGTACTCGGAGGCGTCGAGCGCTTCGGCCAAGAGAGCCCCCGTCAAGTCCGACCCGCCGCGGCTAAACGTGGCGATGTCGCCGTCGGCGGTAACGCCGAAGAAACCGGGGAAAACCACCACCCGGTCGCAACAGCGGTCTCGCAATACCGCAAGTCGCGAGGCGATGTCGGGAACGGGTTGGGCGTCCCCAAACACCGGCGTAACCACCATTCCCCCTTCCGCCGGCGATACATAGTCCGCTTTCAAACCCAGACTGATAAGATACTCGGCAAAGAGGCGGGCGTTGAGATCTTCGCCCGAGGCCACGAGAAGGTCACGGTATTTCTCCGGATTGGCTTTGTTCGCGGCGACACGGTCGTCCAAGGTGGACAGAACGGTTGCGATTACCTTGTCTTGCAGCCCGAGAGGGGAGTAAATTGCCGTGAATCGTTGCTTAAGCTCGGCCACCAAATCCGCGACATCAGCGCCGGCAAGCGCCTTATGCGCCGTTTCGATCAGCAGGTCGGTTACTTTGATCGAAATGTCCGGGGTTTTGCCGGGAGCGGAGAGTACGATGCACTTGCGGAGACTGTCCGCCTGCACAATCTTCGCTACTTGCTCGATTTTTTCGCTCGTTGCTACCGAAGAGCCGCCGAATTTGCTGACTTTGCACTTCATTTGAATTCACTCCAGGTACCGAATCGTTGGGAACGCCAAATCGGATACTGCCCATTCTTCTTTATCCGAGAATAAGCAGCAAAAAATACATTGGCGTGGTCCGGACGCCCAAAAAATGGACCCCGGCAACAGCTAAGTACCTCGCGAGACCCAAAATACGAAAACACGGAGTGAAGGATATACCTTCCCCCGCGGCAGTCATCGAACATTGTAGCTGCAAAAGCGCTATTGCAGTGCTATTTTGTTTCGCCTAGGCCGAAATCGGTTATCAGCTTGTCCACGAGCTTATCAAGGAATTGCGGTGAATCATAATAGCCACTCCGGACTTTCCGGCGCGCCTCCTCGACTTTGTCCGTGCGAATATCCGGCTGACTTTTGAGCTGTGCGCTAACGATTTCCGCATTAGCTTTCGTTTCACTCAGCCGCTTCGCCCCAGGAGAAAACTCAGAATGATCGGCCTTGATGGGCATCTTCTTCGAAGACGCCTGCTCATTTTTTTTGGCGCTTTCGACCTTTCTAAGTTCCGATGTGACTTTCTGTGAAACTGGCAGAATGCGCATTTTCACTCACCACCTTTCTTCTCCTATCCATCTATATCGGCAGCTTTTCGGAAAACTTTAGGCCCGAAGAGCATTTTGACCTACACTTGTTGGTTTTGAGTGGGGGGCCACGCTAAAGATTACAATAACTTGGCGCCGCAATGCGTCGCCCTGTGTTCAGGTTTGATTTTTCGGCTCGAACGTATGCGGTTTTAGCCCGAAAAGGGGTCCCCTTTGTTTATCCCTCGGCGTTCTTCAGGAAATTTGATTAATCATGTCAAACATCGGCAGGTACATTGCTATCAGTATTCCGCCAATTACAATACCCAGGATAACGATCATAACCGGCTCAAGTACCGAGGTGAGTGCGTCCACCGCCGCATCAACCTCTTCTTCGTAGAATTGCGATATCTTGGTCAACATGGAAGATAAATCGCCCGTACGTTCACCAACCGCAATCATGTGGGTAACCATCGGTGGGAAAATCCCGGTCTCCGTCAGGGGCTCCGCAATCGTCTGCCCGCCGGTAATCTTCTCGAGCGTCACAAAAAGGCCACGCTCAAGAACCTTGTTGCCGGCGGTTTTGGCCGTTATCGACAATGCCTCGAGAATACTCACTCCACTACTGAGAAGCGTCGCCAACGTTTGTGAGAATCGACTGATCGCGCTTTTCCTTTCCAAATCACCCATTATCGGTAGCCTGAGCTTCACCGAATCGAAGAAAAACGCGCCCTTTTCGGTCTTGTAGGCTCGGGTAATGCCGACGAATAAAGCGATAATAACGCCCACCCCCCAGAAGAAATATTTCTGAACGACGTTGGAGATCGCCATCACTATACGGGTGGGTACCGGTAGCTCGCCTCCCAACTCTACGAACATCTCGGCAAAACGTGGAACAACGAACGTGAGCATGAGGGCGGTGACGCCGACCGATACGGTGCCCAAAATTGCCGGATAAGTCATTGCTCCCTTGATTTTGCGTCGCAAAGCGTGCGATTTTTCCTGGTGCTCGGCTAAGCGAAGCAGCACGCCGTCCAGATTACCCGACGCCTCTCCGGCGGTAATCATGTTGCAGTAAAGAGAGCTGAATATTTTGGGATGACGCCCCATTGCTTCCGCAAGCGAGCTTCCTCCCTGAATATCCGCGGAAATCCGACGGACGGCATCCGCCAGGGTCTTGTTTTCGGTCTGGTTGGCAAGAATGTCCATGCACTGAATCAGGGGAAGTCCCGCCGAGGTCATGGCGGCAAATTGACGAGTAAAGCGACTCATATCCTGAAGCCTCACGCTTTGGCTCGTCAGTTGGAATTTAAGCTTGCCCATCATGCGTTTCACCGAGACGACCCGCAGCTTTCGCTTGCGTAAAAGGCTGATTACCTCATCCCGGTTTCCCGCTTGAACCTCTCCGCGAACCTGCTTGCCCGATGATGTTACGCATGTATATTCGTATTTGGCCATTGTCCCTCAGTACGAATGGATTCAAACAAGTTTTTCGAGCCCCTCCGGGTCCGGACTTCTACCAAATGCATCCTGTTGCGATATAAGGCGCGCGCGCAGCAAACGAGCGATGTCCGCGTTCATCGTGTGCATACCATGTTGTTGACCTATCTCGATAATGCCCTGCAACTGGTGCACCTTATCGTCGCGAATAAGAGACCGCACCGCCGGCGTGGCAATCAATACCTCGGTCGCGGGAACCCGTCCGCCGCCGACTCGCGGAATCAACGTCTGACTAATGACACACTCCAAAACCATCGAAAGCTGCGCTCTTACGGTCGCTTTTTGATCCGAAGGGAACACATCGATGATTCGGTGGACCGACTTGGCGGCGGAGTTCGTATGCAGGGTTGCAAAAGTCAAGTGTCCCGTTTCGGCGATGGTGAGCGCCGCCTGAATAGTTTCGAGGTCCCGCATTTCGCCGATCAGCACGACGTCGGGATCCTGACGCAACGCAACGCGAAGCGCCGCGGAAAAAGATTCGGTGTCGTGCCGGATTTCCCGCTGGTTTACGATACATTTTTTGTGGCGATGAACAAACTCGATCGGGTCTTCAATCGTAAGTATGTGAGCTTCTCGCTCCGAATTGATCTTGTCCACCATCGCCGCCAAAGTGGTACTCTTGCCGCTTCCGGTAGGCCCCGTGACTAAAATGAGGCCGTTGGGCTTCGATAATAATTTATTGATAATCGGCGGAAGCCCTAACTGATCGACCGTTTGAATGGCAGGCGGTATTTGGCGGAAGGCGCAGGCTACGCAGCCACGTTGAAGGAATACGTTTGCCCTGAACCGTCCAAGGTTTTGTACGCCGAACGAGAAGTCTACTTCCTTTTTCTGCTCGAAGAACTTACGCTGATGCTCGTTCATCACGCTGTACGACAGCCGCAGTACCTCGTCGGGAGCCAGAGAATCGGCACTCGTCGGCACAAGGCGTCCATCGATGCGGTACAACGGTGGAGCGCCGGCGGTCAGGTGGACGTCGGAAGCGCTCATGTCAACCGCACGTTTGAGTAGTTCTTGCATCGTCTGCATAGAGTAAAATTACTTCGTGGGAACGGCGAAAGGAACCGTTGAAGCGCCATCGGTATCATACCTTCAACGCCGTTCGCTCTCCGAGACACGTTTCAATTCCCTGATTTGACCTCGATTATTCGTTCTCGTGAATCTTTGCGCAACGTTATGGGCGGGGCGCCTGACGCGAGTTTGCGGAGATTGGGATGGAGCGTAGTCGTATCCGTCGATTTGGACCCGCCGTGGGCATAAATGAACATGCCCGGTCGAAATCGTTCGTTGAGCTGATGAGCGATTTGTGTGCGACAGCCCGAACATACGGCAATATCGAAACGCTCCTTGAAGGCGGAAGCGACAGAGGAGACGGAGAGGGCGGGCTCCCACGAGAAGGCGACAACACCCATTGCGCCGAATTGTATTCGGAACGCCGAACGGCCGTCGCGGAAAGGAGTAATCTCCCAAATCGACAGATGATTACCGTGTACAAACTTGGTGTGCCTCTCCGGTTGTGTCGGACCTTCGATTGGCTCATGTTCGGAGCCTTCTCCGAGAATCACCCAACGGGCTGGGGGGGGGCTGAATACGAGGGGAGACGATT
>WJJU01000160.1 GCA_014729595.1 Chitinivibrionales bacterium | reverse complement strand
TCGCTATGGAAAAGGAGCTTCGTTTTGCGGTGCGTGAAGGCGGCCGCACGGTTGGCGCTGGCGTCGTAACCGAGATTGTTGAATAAGAGCAAAAAGGGCTCCCGGGGCTTAGTGTGCCGGGAGTTGTCGATACACCCAAATTAGGTAACGGATAGACGGATGCCTCGAGACAAAATTACATTGGAATGCACCTCGTGCAAGCGTCGGAATTATACCGGCACTAAGAATAAGCGTAAACATTCCGGACGGGTTGAGTTTAAAAAATACTGTCCGTTCGAGAGAAAAAGAACAATGCACAAGGAATCGCGGTGAATGATCGCGAGGGGCGTACGGCGGTTTTATCCGAAAAAAAAATCACCGTACAGGTCTGTAGCTCAAGTGGTAGAGTAGCGGTCTCCAAAACCGTTGGTTGGGGGTTCGAGTCCCTCCAGACCTGTTTACATACAATGCGAGTCGAATTGTCATGATGAAAAAGTTCATCCAGTATCTCCGCGATGTTCGTGCGGAGATGTCGAAGGTTAGCTGGCCTACGCGCAACGAAGTTGCGGGGGCTACGACACTGGTAGTCGTCCTTAGTCTTATCGTGTCCGCTTTCGTGAAAGTTTTCGACTTAATCCTGAGTAATATTCTGGGTCTTATCATAACTTGAGTACTATTCCGGATTTTTTCTATCAATATCTAAGTAGTAAGGCCGATTGATGGCGCCACGCTGGTACGTAATTCAGACCTACACCGGTCAGGAAACGAAGGTCGCGCAATATATCCAGGAGTTCATTGATTCCGGAGAGCTTGAGGACCAAATCTATCGGGTATTGACACCGACGCAAGATATCTTTCATGTCAAGAATGGCAAGAAAGTTAAAACAACGCGGAAGTTCTTTCCCAGCTACGTGTTGGTTGAAATGGAACTCAACAAAGAGACCGAGCATTTTATAAGAAATGTTAACGGCGTAAGCGGGTTTGTCGGTGGAAAGAAGCCGCAGCCCGTCCGAGAGGAAGAAATTCGGCGTATCTTGGGGCAGGCGGAAAAAACCACAAAGCAGGAAATTTCCGAGGTGCCGTTTCAGATTGGTGATGCGGTTAAGATCAAAGAGGGACCTTTTAAGGACTTTGACGGGACTGTCGACGAAATCCATCCGGAAAAAGCGAAAGTAAAGGTCATGGTGAGTGTGTTCGGGCGATCTACTCCGGTTGAAGTGGATTTCGCGCATGTTAACCCCATCGGCTGACATAATCCAGTAATTCAGGGAAAGGTCGCGAAAGTTGGCTAAGAAGATCATTGGACAGGTCAAGCTACAGATTCCCGGCGGTCAGGCTAATCCGGCGCCGCCCGTGGGGCCGGCTCTGGGGCAGGCTGGTGTCAACATTATGGAATTCTGCAAGGCGTTCAACGCGAAGACAAAGGACGCCAACGGAATGGTTACGCCGGTTGTAATCACCGTATACGCAGACAGAAGCTTCACATTTATTACCAAAACCCCGCCGGCGTCGGTGCTGATTCGCACGGAGTTGAATTTGAAAAAGGGCTCCGGCGTGCCGAACAAAGAAAAGGTAGGGAAGCTGACAAAAGACCAGGTACGAAAGATCGCTGAGATTAAGATGCCGGATTTAAATGCGGCTAATGTTGAGGCCGCAATGAAGTCGGTGATTGGAACGGCGCGCAGTATGGGCGTCGAAATTGTGTGATCGCGCATCGCATCAGGAGCCATTGTTAGATGAAACACGGTAAAAAGTGGACTGAAACGCGCAAGAAAATTGATAAAATGCGCGAATACGGAGTCGTTGAGGCGGTGGAGTTTCTTCGGGATAACTCCGTAGTGAAATTCGACGAATCGGTCGAGATTGCCGTTAATCTCGGCGTCGATCCTCGAAAGAGCGACCAAGCCGTTCGAAGCGCCGTTGTGCTTCCTCATGGAATCGGCAAAACAGTGCGGGTTCTGGCGTTTGCCCAGGGGGAGAAGGCTAAGGAGGCTTCGGAGGCGGGAGCCGACTATGTCGGCGCTGAGGACATGGCCGAAAAAATATCAGGCGGGTGGCTTGAGTTTGACGCTGTGGTAGCTACGCCCGATATGATGAAAGTCGTCGGTAAGCTGGGAAAGATCTTGGGGCCGCGGGGCATGATGCCGAACCCGAAAGTGGGGACGGTGACCATGAATGTCGGGGAAGCGGTCGGTGAGCTGAAGCGGGGTAAAGTTGAATTCAGAGTCGAGAAAGGCGGGATTCTACATGCGCCGGTCGGCAAGCTGTCTTTTGACACTAACAAGATAGTTGATAATATTAGAACGTTCATGGATGCCGTCGTTAAGGCAAAACCTTCGGCGGCCAAGGGGCATTATATCAAAAGAGTGACCTTATCGAGCACCATGGGGCAAGGGTTACGTCTGAGTGCTGCGGAACTGAAATAGAGCATTGTCGGCGACGGCGCCGGCGATGGGAAGACTAAACGGAATTCACCAACGTAATACAAGGGCTGAGCGATGATTGCGCGTAGTGAGAGGCAAAAAAGAGTCGATGAATTCGAAGGTGCTTTCGCCGATGCCGTCGGTATATATTTGACTGATTTTACCGGTGTCGACGTCGAAAAGATAACCAAATTGCGAAGTGAACTGCGTGCCGCGGGAGCGCGATATATAGTTGTAAAGAACTCGCTCGCCCGGATTGCGCTGACCAAATGCGGGATAGAGGGTTTGACGGACTATGTCAAGGGACCCGTCGGTGTGGCGGTTATCAAAGAAGATGCAACGGCTCCGGCGAAGATTATCCGCGATTTCAACAAGGAACACAAGGATCTGCTCAATTTGAGGGCGGCCTATGTTGAGGGGACGGTTTTCGAGGCGCAAGATGCGTTGCGATTGGCCGATCTTCCCAGCAGGGATGTCTTGCTTTCGCAGTTGCTGTCTTGTCTGCAGGCGCCCATGACGAATCTGGCTGGATCGCTCAACGGGATCATGAGCAAGTTCGTTCGCGTTGTGGCGGCGGTGCGCGACAAAAAGGAACAAGAAGGCTGATAAGGCCCCGCAAAAAAAAAGAGACACTGCAATACTAAACATAACTCTAAAGACGGAGGACGGATAGTGGCTACCCTTACCAACGAAGAGATCATCGAAGCGATTGGCCAGAAGACGGTCTTGGAGCTTTCGGATCTTGTTAAAGCAATCGAAGAAAAATTCGACGTCCAAGCCGCCGCCCCGGTGGCGGTAGCCGCGGCGGCTCCGGCCGGGGGTGCGGCTGAAGCGCCCGCCGAGGAGAAGACTGAGTTTGATGTTGTGCTTAAGGATGCCGGCGCCAAGAAAATCCAGGTTATTAAGGTGGTTCGTGCCATTACCGGTCTGGGCTTGAAAGAGGCGAAGGAAGTGGTTGAAGGTGCGCCGAAAGCGGTCAAAGAAGCCGTGTCGAAGGATGACGCCGACAACTTCAAAAAGCAGCTCGAAGAGGTTGGCGCTACGATCGAGATCAAGTAAGTCAATGATAGGCGGAGCCGGCGTCTGTTCAAAGATACTCACCAAGCAATGTCTCTGCCTTTTTTCGGATTAGTCATCTCTATGAAGGCACGGGATGCAAGGGGCGTCCTGTGTCTTCGCTGCATTGTTACCACCATAAGGTATAAGCTGAAGTGGTACATGCATTTCGATAACCGGGTAGCATAACCGGGGGTTTGTCGCAATGGTTGAGAGAAAAGATTATTCTCGTATACGGAAGGTGATGGATTTACCGAATCTCTTGGAGATTCAAACAAGATCCTACAGCGCTTTCCTTCAGCATGATGTTCCTCCGCGATTGAGGAAAAAGGAAGGCTTGCATGGGGCGTTCCTGAGCCTCTTTCCGGTGAGTGACGTAAAAGGGTATTACGCCCTTGAATATGACGGCTACAAGCTGGGGGTTCCCAAGTATTCAATTGGCGAATGCAAGGAGCGCGGCATGACGTTTGCCGCCCCGTTGAAAGTTGACATGTCGCTTCTGGTATACGAGCAAGACGGCGAAGAGAAGCGGTTTGTCGAGAAAATAAGTAACGAAGTCTATATCGGTGAGATTCCGCTGATGACTGAACGGGGAACCTTCGTGATAAACGGTGCCGAGCGCGTTATCGTCAGTCAGCTTCACCGTTCCCCCGGAATCACGTTCGACGAGGTGGATCATCCAAGCGGAAAGCGGCTGCTGACGGCGAGGATTATTCCGCAACGGGGTTCGTGGGTTGAAGTGCTTTTGGATGCGGACGATGTCTTGACGGTCAATATCGATCGGCGAAAGAAAATGCCCGCCACTATTTTGCTCAGGGCCCTCGGGTTCTCTTCCGACGAAGACGTCATGGCGCTGTTTTACAAAAACAAGGCCGTCGAGGTGAACGACGACAACCGCGAAGAATTAACCGGCGGTGTTATGGCGAAAACCGCGTTCAACGGCAACACCGGTGAAATAATCCTCGAAACAAACGAGATTATCACCGAAGACAAATTTGAAGCGTTGAAGGCGAATGGAATTGCGGAAGTCCAAATTCTGGAAAATGTCCTCAATCCGGAGAACATGGTCTTGCGCAATACCTTGGCGATCGATCCGACCAAGTCGGAAGAAGAAGCCTTATTCTATATTTACGCGACCATGCGTCCCGGGGACCCGCCCAACGTAGATACCGCCAGGAATTTGGTTAGCCGGCTTTTCTTCGATGAAAAGCGATACGATCTGGGGGACGTCGGTAGATATCGTATCAATAGTCGTCTGGGTGTCAATCCGGGCGAAGGTATAAATACTCTGACGCGTGACGACTTGGTCGCCACTTTCAAGTACATGATCGGGCTGAGCAACGGTGAAGGTTTTATCGACGATATCGATCACCTGGGTAATCGTCGGGTTCGTTCGGTCGGAGAACTGCTGTCCGCGCAGTTTACGGTGGGGCTGACGCGCATGGTTCGGACAATACGCGAGCGCTTGAGTCTCCGCGATACCGAAAATTTGACGCCGCAGGATCTTATCAATGCACGGACGGTATCCACGGTTGTGCAGGCGT
>WJJU01000159.1 GCA_014729595.1 Chitinivibrionales bacterium | reverse complement strand
GTCTCATGAGATCGATGGCGCTGTCGTACATGCCAAGGTCACGGTAGTTCGCCGCCATCCGCAGGTATGCCGCCCACGGATCGGGTTCGGTAGCCACCAAGTTTTTATATACCTTGTTTGCCTCCGCCTTGCGACCCATTTTTTCCAGAAGCTGCGCCTCCATCTGCAGGTACTCCACCTTATCGGGTTCGATACGGCGAGCCTCGCGAATACGTTTGAGAGCGAGATCGTATCGCTCGTTGGCGAGGAGGATCTCTTGACGCAGCATTCGCGGACGCCAATCCCACGGCATAAGACTGACACACTGATCAAGCTTATTGATCACCGTATTGAGCCTTGTTTCGTACCGGGTGCGAAGAGCCGCAAGTTCGGCATCCACTCCCACCGCCGCCTCTTTAGCGAGACTGTCGGCGGCGGAGCTTTCCTTTGCCGCGATCTCAGTCTTCAGTTCATCGAGCGAGCGCTGCAAAGCCAAGGATACCTGAATGAAACTTGCCGCATAATTCGACATCAGTTTTCGTGTCGTCTCACTCAAAGGAGCCTCACCGTTACCCAACCCGCGAAATTGATAGACTTGATCGAGCATATAAAGGGTTTTATCGATATCCACCCTTTCTTCGCGCGGTACCACCTCATCATGAACCCGGTAAACCAAGCCCTGCATCTGAAGATAGGGTTGAAGCCCCATAAGATTTGCATCGGAAACCGTTACCGCAAAGTAGATCGGTTTTTTCCAGCGATTGGAATCAACGATGTTAAGCACCATTTGATCCTGAATCCGCATGGCGTGCTTTTGGCCTTGCCCGGGCACTATAACCGTGATACCGGCCCCGGGAAGCTCGTATTCAAAAGACTTGGGAAACGGGTTGAGCGAATGCCTGAGCTTGGTCTCGATCTGCTTGTGCGTGTAAGAAATCGGTACCTTCGGCTCTAGATCTTTAAGCTGCTTGATATACCACAGTGTGTTGAGCAGACTGAGATTTACAATTCGTACGTCGCGCCGTATGCCCCGCGCCTCTTGCAGGAACCAGAGCGGGAACGTGTCATTGTCTCCGTTTGTGAATAATATACCGTCCTTTTCGCACGACATAAGAAGGTTGTAGGCATAGTCGTACGGGACCCAATCACCTCCTCTCTGATTTTCCGCATAATTTTGCGTTAGAGGAAGGACCGGCGATACCGCGAAAAGAACCACCAATATGGGCGCAAGGCGAGTACGCAAGAATGAGTTTTTATGGGTGAAGAGCGCATGAAGCAAACAGCCGGCGGCAATGCCCAGCCACATCCCGTAGAACATGAATCCAGGCGTAAAAAAGTAGTCACGAATACGCACTTCCCGATGAACGGTCGGCATCTCTCCCTGCCGTCCATTTTGCACCCACGCCATATAGTCGCGTTTTTCGGCATGGTGCCCGTCGGCGAAATTCATGTACAACACCAGACCGACCGACGACAAAAGCACAAGGGATATCATAAGGATAGCCATATTTTTGTTTCGTTTATATAAATATCGCCACCCGAAAATCATTAGGAACGTCGGCACCAAATAGAGTAATAATCGGAACAACCCTCCCGCAGTGCCCCAGTTCTGAAATACGGTATGAGTCCGATCCACATCGATCGAGCGACCGAAATGGAAGAACTGGGTCAGGTGAAACCCGCCGTACCCCATGTGATCGTCGATGCCGAACTGCTTTGTCCAGGCGCCTCTGCGCCAGAACATGCGGGTGATCATGCTCTCGGATCCATATTGCTTACGCTCCAAGAAATAACGAAAATTATCGGCCTTGACTCTTCCGTCCTCCCACGTGACAACCGGATGGTTTTCGTCGATAATCGGGTTAAGCGCGGAGCGGATCGGGATATAGATATGAACCGAATATCCCAATATCGCATAGGCGATAAGCCAAAACAGGAAGCGCCATTTACGGCGAATCAAGGCCTGCACCGCACCTTCATCCGCAAACAACTCGACTATCGTGAAGGCGAATACAAACATGTACGGGATCATATTCTCGACAAATGTCCCCCCCGCGATACTATCATTGCGCAACATCCGAAACTCGACAACGGCACGCCACAGAAACACAATCCCAAAGAGGAACGCATTAATGTAGCGAGCGTCATTGAACCTCAGAAAAGCGTAAAGACCCGCCATGATAACGAGTAGCGGGCCAAAGACGAGGAACATGCTTGGCTGCCATATCACCGAAGCCATCATGATTCCGATGAACCACAAGCGCCAATCGCGAATCTTGTCTCGATCGTACAGGAAAACGAAGAGCCCCACCGGCGCCATGGCCAGCATGCCCATCATGTGCACACCTATACTAAGAAAAACAAGGTATGCGATAAGCACCAGATAACGATCTCGATCCTCATCGGGCGACTGCGCCCATTTAAGGACCAACCAGGTGCAAACGGAAATAAACAACATGGTCGGCACATAGACCGAGGCCTCTACGGCGCTGAACCAGAAAGTATAGCCGAACGCCGCGAATAATGCACCG
>WJJU01000158.1 GCA_014729595.1 Chitinivibrionales bacterium | reverse complement strand
GTCGCCTTCTCCCCCCCGAGCCTCCCGCGCAATTTCCGTCCGTACGCGAAAAGCACCGCTTTATCCCCCTTCCCGGCGCCGAATCCGTCAAAGTTGACGATAAAAATAATGACCTTGTAAATTCGCTGTCAGGTGTGTCCGATTTAGCAAAAGACATTGCCGCTCATGTGGAACGAGGAGATCCCGGTGCGGCGCTCGAGCAATACGAACGGGAACGTCCGCTGTTTTCGACGACCGCCGAAATATCACGTCTTGACCAATTAATCGCTCGACTTCGGGCTTCATACACACATCATTCGGATCCGAAAATGCGCCAAGTCGTCGACTAAACGGACCCAGAGGCAAAAACCGGAAAAAAAATCTTTCGCGCGGCACTTTGCCCCGTCTTTGCCACAGGAACCGGTTCACCCGGTTCTTCGCTTTAGATAATTTAGAAAAGGAAGCTTGAATCCGGCAAGAAAGGGAGACCGAAGCCTCCCTTCCCGCGCTCAACCACTTCGAGGAATACGTTAGCCAAGCAACTGCAAAACGCCCTGCGGAACCATATTCGCCTGCGACAACATTGCCGTAGCGGATTGCGTAAGAATTTGATTCCGCGTGAACCGCGCAGTCTCATGAGCGAAATCAACATCGCGGATAAGCGATTCGGCCGCCTGCTGATTGGTATTTGACGTAGTCAAGTTGTTGATAGCATGCTCGATGCGATTGACGAACGCACCCATGTCGGAACGCATGGTATTGACGCTGTCAATGGCTGTATCGAGCGTCGAGATGGCGGATGCCGAATTGGACTGTGAAGACAAATCAAGTCCCTCCACACCGATTCCTCCCGACGTACTTGTCGTCAACGTGTCGATAGTCACCGTGATGCTGTCGGCGCCGTAGACGGCGTTGGCGTCCACCCAGATCGCAGAACCGGTAGTCCCCTCACCAAACCGACTTCCGCCGCTCGAAAGCAGTTTTTGACGGTTGTAGTTGGTAACTTCGGCAATACGGTCGATCTCGTTCTTCAGTGCCGTGAACTCCTGATTCGTATATGCACGTTCGGTGCCGGTCAGCGTGTCGTTGGATGACTGAATCGCCAACTCGCGCATCCGCTGGAGGATATCGGAAATCTCGTTGGCCGCTCCTTCGGCAACCGAGATCGCCGCAATACCGTCCATGGCATTACGCTTGGCCTGAGCGGTCCCTTTAACCTGCGTTCGCAGGTTTTCGGAAACACCCAAACCGGCCGCATCATCCGCGGCACTGTTGATACGCAAGCCGGTCGAGAGTTTCTCGAGCGACTTACTCATGTCCCGGTTCACCTTAAAGAGCGAACCCTGGGTAACCATTGAGGAAATGTTATGATTGATACGCATGAGGAAACCTCCTTGTTTGAGCGACACCGTATGCGCAACCGATCGTCGCCCGCGTAGAACTACCGGCATCCATGCCGGCTAACCCCAAATAATGCTTTTGTGCGGAATATTCCTCCTTTCAGCGGTGGTGTGAGCGCTACTGAAATCTTTGTCCTATCCAGGTTATCGGCGCTCAATAGGGGGCACTTTAATCCCTCAACAAAAAAAAGTCCGCAACAACGAACGTGATCACAGACGCCGGCGCCGCTTATGTATGAGCCTTGCGGACAATGTTAAGCGTTGATCCTTATTAGGGAGTATTTCGCCGCCCAAAGAAGTCCGTAGCGCACCACGTCTTCCTTACCGGATAAACTCCCTATCTCTTCAATTATCTCTCGGATTGTTCGCTCCCGTTCATTCAGCAAACGAAGCAGTTTCCTGATACGTGGAATCTCCACCAGCGGTGCGATATCCGCGTATGGCGACGGTAGGCTCTCGGCGGACATCGCCGCTTGCCCCTGAGGAGTCAAACTGCAGCGATGATGATCGGTGAGGATCTCAGTCGGATAATGCTCAAAATTCCCCAAGTAGTCATTGGCGAGCACATTTTGTCTTATCGGCGCCGATTCAGTGAACCGCTCCGCCTCCATCGCAAGCTCATCCCATAAACGCTCATAGCGCCGAATCACACTCGACCACAAGTATCGTTGTTTTGCCAGCTCTCTTCCGGCGTGCCCCATGCGATCGGCAGACGACGGATCGTTCAGAAGCGTATGCATAAAGCGCGTCGCGGCTTCGGCATCCACCGCCATGCATTGAGCCAGCACGAGCTGCATTGTCTCGAAATTCATGACATCCGCCAATTCACCAAGTGCCAATCGATCAAGCCATATCGTCGGTACCTTGAAACCTTCGCACCCGTGCTCGAACAATTCTTTGTATCCGTTGAGATCGGAAGCCACTACCGGCAAGCCGGCCGCCATCCCCTCAATCACCGATATACCGAACGTCTCTTGAAGATTATCGCTCAAAGCAAGAACAATATCCGCTGCGCCGTAAAGCGATCTCTTGATCGACACATCAAAATTGGGCAGAATCTTCACCATCCCTTCGAGCCTCATTTCTCGTACCATCGCCTGAACAAGCACTTGCTCGGAGCCGGAGCCTCCGCCGGCGATGATGAACAATAGTTCTTTGTCGGGATTTTGATTGACGAGCATCCGGAAACTAAGTAAAGGAGGATACGGGTCCGCCTTTGTCCCCGGGGACAGCCGCCCCACGCTCAAGATAATCCGCGCCTTCCCGGGCAAACCGAGCCGTTCCCGACAGTTGTTCCGTTCCACCCCTCGGGCAAAATCATTTTCGACGCCCAAGGGGATTATTTCCGTACGCCCCCGAAATGCAATGCGCGCCCCCGTCTCCGCCATCGCGCCGCACATCCGGCGGAAAGACGCTTCCAGGACGGAACGCCCCGCCCTGCTCGAACATACGACGGTGTCGAACGGCAAGAGCGGCGCCGTGCACAATTTGAGCCCATGATATGCGGTCTCCGCGCCGTTAAGCGAATGGATCAGCGCGGTAATGGGGAACCGACGACACGCATGCTTATTTCGTAAATATACCAAACCCGGAAAAAAGTAGCCCCAACCTCCCAAATGAAATACGTGATACCGATTGCACTTCAAGTTGTCGATCAAGTGGTGAATAAGAAACAACCGCACCTTACTTTTTTGAGAATCGGGAATGTCTTCCTTGAGAATTCGATCTCTCGTAATCCGCAAATGACCGACACTCAAGCAGAACAGATGGTATTCGTCGAACGTACCGTGCCTTAAAAGTGCCCTCAAGAACTCGTAGTTGGCGACATGCCTTCCCAGCCGTAAACTGGCATCGCCGGTTTCCACGAATGGATAGACCGTTCCAAAAATTTTCACCGTGTCCTTTCTTTCTTCTTAGATACCTTATTTGCAGGGCCACCCCGCCCCCGAAATCCCGCGAAAACGGACAAGTCCGCCCGAAGCGGCTAAACCAAGTGATTAGAAGCCGGCTTAGAAATTCTTCCGTCAACTGTCGGGCGAATACGAGGCCATATAGTTCACGCTCCCCCGTTTGGCGGGCGCCCCCGCGGCCGCCTTCGTTCCGCAAGCGTGATCTCCGCCCATCCATAAACTCCGAATCGTGGCTCGATTGTTGTATACAACCGGCATGCGCCTCTGTGTCACTGCCGTTCCGGAGCATATCGTCTGATTTTAATAATTATTCCCATCGTTGCACAAAAACCTGTTTGACATCTATTTAAGAGATTGTATTAAATGGAGTTATGACCAGGGTTGTATCTATTTCCGTATTTCACCACCGATGAAATCCGGTTGACTCAGTATATGTCAAACGGATTTTCACCCTCCGGGAAAGCCCCTCGGTATCCGGTCTCAACGCTTACGCGGGACCCAGTAAGCGTTCACTCACACCGTCCTGGTGTGGCTCTTATGCGCCACCGGCGCGAGCATGCTTCGGGTGGCAGTCCGTCTCGGACTGCCGTGCACTTCGTCCGTCATGGCCCTCGAGTCCCCGCCCCGCTTCACGCTTGAATACCGAGGAACTTTTTC
>WJJU01000157.1 GCA_014729595.1 Chitinivibrionales bacterium | reverse complement strand
CATTAGTCGCATACATCGAAGCCGAAGGTGCAATCGCAATGCCGCAGTGGCGATCTTTTCCCCTATTCTCATCGCTATAGCGGTATATGTCATTTTCAGTCGCCGTACCTGCGCCCAGATCAGGAATAGTGATGCAATAGGCTGCGTTTTTTTCGTCATTGAATATTATATCGCCCGCAACCATCCAACCATCGCCGTCAGCATCTATGTTCGATGCGATTGTTCTTTGAGTGCCGTCAATTAAAGCGGGCGGCGTTTGCGTTAAATCGACTTGTTGGGCAAGGATGTTCTCGCCGTCGGACGTCCAGGTGACTTCACCGGTGACGACGTCCCCCCCCTCCATTACCTCGTAGGGACTATGATAGTACCAACCACCCGAAGCCGCCCCGTTCGTGGAGATACCGAGATTGTAGACTGACCATTCATTGGGCTTGCCTTCAATTTTAATCAAGTAAAGTTCTTTCGAGGGCGATATGGCGAAGATCCATTTGCCGTCCGACGTAAACTGGTAATGGTACAATTCGATCGAGTTACCGTCATACAAAACCTCTTGCGGATCGTAATCCTTAAGACGTGTGGCGACAGTCCTCTTCGCGCCTTCATTCACCTCTCGATATACCGCCCACCCGTCATGTCCCAATTCGTTGGCCGGGAGTACCTCGGCGGTCTTTTGGATATGATCCTGACCAAACAGCGATGCAAAACCAACGAGTCCAAGAAACGTGCATACGCGCAATGATCTTCCCGTTGCTAAACGTTGAATGAACATCCTTCCCCTCCCAGCGAATAATTATTTGTTTTAGCGGTTAAAAATGGCTTATATACCATCATAGCGATGAAAATGCACCCTGATGCGAGATGACACCGCTCTTTTCCACCATCACGGCGTCGTAACAATTAATATAAGGTCGGAAGTGGGAAATATGTTTTTTTTATTGCTTTTTCATTTCGTGCACACATGCAGATAATTTCGGTAGCTCTCGGCACCCACACCAAACCCAACGCCCCTGAACCCGTATACAAATGTCGCCTAAGAATTTTTCCCCCACACGGTCCTTGTCACATTATATATTGCGGCTCGTTCATCACTATTTCATACAACAGAAAGAGCCATTATGAATATACCTTTAGGTAGTGTGCTTTTCGTCGTGATTGCAGTGAGTGTTTCTTCAGCCGAAATCCACCTTGAGGGGGATATTTCCGGCACCAAGTTCACTCCCGACGGTAATCCGTATATTGTCGACAAAGATATTATCGTGCCCGCCGAGTCGACCGTGGTCATTCCCGAGGGATGCGTACTCTTGTTCAACACCTACACGGGACTTAAGGTGGATGGAAGGCTGGTCGTCACCGGCCGCGAAAAAAATCCGGTAGTGTTTACCTCGATTCACGATCTCGACTATGATTCCACCAACGCCCAGCTTCCCAACCCCTTCGACTGGAACGGTATTTTCGTAACCGACCAGTCCGACGGTTCCTTTCTCAACAATTTCCACCTTCGCTATTCAGTCTACGGCATAAAAAGCCGGAGCAACAACGTAGTGATCCAAAACGGGGTGTTTCGACAAAACGGCCAGTTTCATTTTACGGTGGATAACGAGATACAACTGGTACAGGATGATATCCCGTTTTCGTACGGGGAAGACGAAATACCGCCCGCCCTCGCCGATCTTGTACCCGTCGCCGAAGGAACTCCCGATACCACCGCCCAAACCCGAACTAGTCCAAAGAGCCGCAAGCGCCGCAAAGGCTTCATCATAGGCGCCATAGCCACCGGCGCAACCGCAGCCGTGGTTGTACCGGTCCTATTGTTATGCGACGATACCCAAAACGAAAAAAACGAGTCAGCAGGATGGTAAGAAACGGCGTCATTCGCCGCGGTACGGCCGGGATTAGTGCCTGAAAAGCCATTATGCGGCTTTTGGCGACCCAAAAAACAGCATACAATTACTCCGCGGATTTCTCCGCCTCCGAGGCGAATGAGCTATTGCCTTGCAGTTGCCGAGGGTGAGGTCGATCATCGCGCTTATGATATACCCTGTTGGCGGCTGGAGGGTGGCCGATAGGGGTTGAACCAGCATAACTACATGTGTTTCATCGTGTTAAAGCAATCGAAACCGCCTTATATATACTCCCGGCGTCAAATTACGGGTCGGCAAACAGCTATAAGGCGTTGATTTTTGTGCGATTAACTTGGTCCGACCCCATAGCCTCCCGTCACCCAAAAATCATGGTTACGGTTCCCGTATTTGCTCTATCTTCCCAAATACGATAATGCTCGCGCCCTCAATGCCCGTCCACTACCCTTCTTTCGACACTTCCGTCTCGCATATCGCCATTTGCACATGGTTGTATCCGATTAAAAATCAATTTGTTATAAATGATCCATACTCCAAGGTTTGACACTCTCCCCTGTTCCCTGTACAATAATTGCTATTCGCATTAAGGTGCAAAGCGACGTATATGAAAATCAAGGGTATATGAGGCGTTGTTTACCTGAGTTATTCGGCATACTGATCATGCTGACGACGGGATGCTCTCTGGAGCATAACCCCGTTGTGTCCGTTGCCGAGTTTCCTACGGGCGGGATCGTGTGCGGACGTATTATCGATGATCAAGGTATCCCAAAGGCTCATGAAATCGTGTCGATCGAGGAGTCCCGTATCGCCGTCATCACCGACACTGTCGGCGATTACACTTTCAGCAATCTTACCCCCGCACATTACCGATTGAATGTAGCGGATACTTCGATCTTCGTGACCGTCATGAAGTGCGATACAACCCGCGTTCCCGATATTATCGTGCAGTCCGACGCACATTCGGAATCAAAATCAATCTCGGTGGGGGTGGAGCGATTGGAAATCAGGGTGCATCACGGCGATGAAGCATATACTTGGGTTGATGGTGGCTCCGCCTTGGGCATGCGCTCCCCCCTCAAGCTCGAGGCCGACAATGCCGATAGTATAGTCATACGGGCTCTTGTGGTCGAAGCGGAACTCAAGGGTACCAAAACACGGTTCACCCCCACGGAACGACTGACTACAGTCCTTCATAACGGCACAATGGTATACGAAAGCACACCCGGCAAAGGCCGCATACGAACAAAAGGCATTGTCCCCACCGGCACCGATACCATAACTATCATGGTCGAGGGAACCGTCGCGGCGCAATGGAGAATCGCCGGTGACGCTCAAGCGGCATCCTCTCCCCGCAATCACCTGTTGGTGACGGTACAAAATGCAAGGCTTATCCCTTTCGAATCCAATAGCGGCTATTACGGCGGCTCGACCGTAGTGCTGGGTGCCGATACTTTTTGGGTCGACTACACAAAGCACGGCCCCATTGATTGGGACCTTCTGCTTGTTAACAACAGTACCACCGACACCTGTTGGTGGCACAATCCAAACCCGGACTGGGGCGTGCCGGCCCTCACTAACGATGATCCCGAATTCAGCGGCGATTACACGGTGTTCGGCTATTATAAGCACGATGATGAGGATGTCTATTCCGGCGATTGTATTTCAATATATGACGCCGCGCCGGGGACCTATTCGGTATATGTGCGATTCTACAACGCTCCTTCGGACACCCATTCCGCCATGCCGATGATCACGATCGAATCCGGTGCGATACCGGGAACTTCGCTTATCGAGCGGCTGTATCAAAATTCACCCTCCCGCCCACTGCGCAAGGGCGAACTCTGGTACGCCGGCATTATCTCGATTCCTTCGGGACAATATGATCCACTGGATCAGGAGATTTTTTCTTTGACGCAATCGGACACACTCACGCCGGCTCGGCCTACAAATGACGAGTCCTGTCCATGATGACAACATTCCGTTTGGTATTCTTGGGATTATTTGCGACAGCATCGGCCGATGTGAGCATACGGGATCCACTGTTTCGTGATGGCGCTACCAGCGACTACCTGATCATCGCACCCGACAGCACGGGGATACTACAACACATGGGGCGGCTTGCCGAGCGCAAGCGACAAAAGGGACTTCGTGCCCATATCGTAACGGTTGATTCGATACTCGCCCATGTCGAAGGGTTTGATCCTCCTCACAAAATCCGAAACTTTCTTAAAACCGCGCACAAAGACCGGGGCGTCACTTGGGTGCTCCTCGCGGGTGATTTCAGGCTGATCCCCGCACGGCGGGTATCTACCGGCGCCTATTTCCCCTCCGATTCCACCCAATTTCTCTCCGATGCGTATTACTCGTGCCTTGAAGGCGATTGGGACCCGCGAACGGAGGGTGTATACGGCGACGAAGAAAGCGGTATCGCATACAAGCTCGAATGTCGGTTCGACGAAGACGGGGATTTTGTGTGCGATCGGGCGGTTTCCGAGGTGGTCGGTATCGATCTGCGAAGCGACATTTACATCGGAAGAATGCCTGTCTCAAACGCCGAAGAAGCCCGCGTAATGGTTGACAAAACAATACAATACACTGCCGAGCCCCGCCCCGACGGTCGTGCCGGGGGGCTTTTCTTTTTTGGGCCCAAGGTCCATTATCGCATAACCAAAAATTACGCTACCGGCAATAAAATAACCGACGCCGCTCAGTATTGGCATTACGAAATGCTGCCCCTGTTTCGCAATCCCACTTC
This sequence comes from Chitinivibrionales bacterium, assembly GCA_014729595.1. GTDB lineage: Bacteria > Fibrobacterota > Chitinivibrionia > Chitinivibrionales > WJMI01 > WJJU01. The sequence goes on along the minus strand of WJJU01000157.1, from coordinate 2,210 downwards.
ACTATTTCGCACGGCGACGATCGATGAGCGTTACGAAGATCGGCTAACTCCGGCGGGTGAAATCACGGGGGATTCAATCGAAATCACGCCCGATGAACTTGACACATGTTTGAGCCGGGGCTACAATTTGGTGTTCTTTTCGTGTCATGGTTCCCCAAATCACATATTGATCTCTTCCCGCACAAACACCGTTTACAGCCGGCGTGATGTACTGAACCTCAAAAGCAACCATTACTCCAATATCGCGTCGATATCGTGCGATGTCATGAAAATGCCGCCGGAAAGCACCATGTGCTTAGCGAAAAGCTTTTTGGTGAATCCCGACGGTGGTGCGGTTTCGTACAACGGCAGCAGCGCCGAAGATTATATGATTTCGAAGCGCGAACATTACCTTGGAGCCGCGCGCTACCTCTCAACCGGCGCCACCGCCCACATTGCGAAGGCGTTTCAGGTGGCCAATCTGGAGCTGGACCGCTACAATCAGTTTGTTCATCAGTATTGGGGTGACCCGGAGCTGACGATACGCACCCGCGAAATCACCGCGAACGACACGTTCGCGATCGATATCGCCAAAGCCGGCGACTCGTACCGCATTCAGCTTTTACCCGCGGTCGACAGTGCCCTGGTTTGCCTTTACAAAAAACACACGGCGTTCGAACGCGGCTACACTCGCAACGGCTTAGTCATGCTCGACACGGTTCCTCCTGCAGTCAAAACCATGCGTTTAACCGCAACTAAGCACAACTACCTTCCCACAAGCCTTTCGCTTGACGCTTCAGACATCACCACCACCGGCATACGTCGCACCCCGATTCCCGCGGCGTCCGCACCGTTCACGACGGCGGTGGAAGATCGGCGAATTATGGCGTTCTTTTCGCCGGGGGACTCGATTTTACGGGCGACACTCTACACGGCTTCCGGCCAAACCCTTAAACGATTTCATGCCGGCGCCCCCCGCCGAAAGTGGTCGACAAGGCGAATGCCGGCCGGCGTCTACTTGCTCAGTGTTACTATCGCCGATAATCGAATTATCAAAAGGGTGATTGTTCGTTGAGCGCCTCTCGCGTGGTAGTTGCGAAGATCGGAGCGGGAGCGGAATCGAAGTCGCGCGTGAGCCGGCGCAAGGGGTAAGAGTCGCTTTCAAAATGAGCCGCTACTCGGGCCAACCGCGGCGATCCGTCTGTTTCGTTGCGCCCTCCTCACCATATACCCAAGGATATGCCTCGTCTCCCTTTTTGCGGAATCACATCCAGGGTCTCTCACTCGGCCTTCCCTGACGTAGCTCATTCCTAAAGCGGCTCTAAGCGGTTTTATTCGATCTCAAATAGATGTCAAACGGATTTTTGAAACGATATGGTTAAAGCATGCTCACTTAACCCGCAGAGGCGATAGATCTTCCGAACAAGCCTAGCCGTTCGCGTAAAAGCGACTCCGCCGGAAGCGCTCTCAGTGCTTTTTCACGAACTTCGCCGATTTCATCTCTCGCGGGGCAAGCCGCACACCGCTCGCCTTGATTCCTTTTACCAGGTATTCGGGTACGTTATATTGCTCTTGGAGAACACGCACGCGCGGTTTCGGTTTGTAGTCAACCACCGCCTCGACCTGTTCATCGGTTGTGAGCTTGATTGGTTTGCAGTTGTCGGGTACTATCGAATAGCCTTTATTGAGAATATACTTTTCTATTTTGCAGCGTTTGAGATACGGGTACCCTTCCCGATTTTTGTAAATAATGCTGAAAACGGTATTCTCACATGTTTCTTTGTCGGCGAACCCGCAATAAAGCATTCCCTTATCGACAAAAAGCTTATCGGGGACATCGATAACCGAATAGGCGCCGCTCTTACGGATAACCAGGATCCGGTCGTACTGAGAGACGTCGAAAAGAACGTTTCCGTTGACCTCGTAACCCAAATAACCGCTGTCTTTATCGTAGCGAAGTTTGAGATTACGCTGTGCCGCCTCGCGTACGTCGACTTTTTCGAACGAGATGATTTGAGTACGCCGCGGATAACGATCGCCGTGCTTTTCCTTCAGGTCCCGAAGGTAGCTGATTGCATATTCTTTGATGTGGGTGAGATGATGTCGGATCTCTTTGAGGCGATTGCGTATTTCCCGCATCTCTTTTTGCGCTTTGTTAATATCGTACAATGAGATTCGGCGAATGGGAATTTTCAGCAATCGCTCAACGTCTTCTTCGGTCACTTCACGCT
>WJJU01000156.1 GCA_014729595.1 Chitinivibrionales bacterium | reverse complement strand
GGTAATAGTCGACAAGAACGATATCCCATCGGCAGCTATCGAGAGCTTGTTCCATCTGATCGGCTTCTTCCACGCGTTCCATGATCGGTTCGAACTGCTCTTTCAATAATGCCCGCCGAAAGATGAATTCATCATCGGATGAATCCTCAACAAGTAGGACTCGTAGCGTCGTACTCATCGGTGCTTCCTCCTATATTCTGATACGGAGACGGGTGTCGCCTGGTGCGATTTTTGCTAAGTCTTTCTTCAATGCTTCCACGGTTGCTGATTGAACGTGTATCCTTTTTTATAGACTCCTTACCCTGCATCTCCGTATATCCTTTTTCTCGTACGACATTTCTCCACGGTTTTGCAATCAACCGATCCACCTCTCCCGTCTCATCCGGCGGCATCATCATAGGCGGAACTATCGACGCCGCAAGAGGGGCATTGCGATTAGGCATAGCTATGATGATAATGAGCAAACGACGAGCCGGCGACGGAGAAATATGAACCCGAAAGAAAGACTTCCTCAATAAAAAGATATTCAAATTCAGTGGCGCAAGGACCAAAATATCGCTTTCTTGACCCGAATCAAGGTGCCGGCGCGTGGAATAGTTCATCTTTAAGGTGTACATTTAACATGGTACCGCGCAATGAATTCAAAAAGGCGAAAAACATTCGCGGCAATACTAAACAGCTCTGGAAAAGGAGGAGTGCATGGACATGTTCTGCTTTCAATGTGAACAAGCGGCAAAAGGCGTAGGGTGTGAAACGGTCGGTGTTTGCGGTAAAACGCCGGATGCGGCCGCGCTTCAGGATTTGATCGTTCACCAACTCAAAGGAATCGGCTTTTTGGCTCATGAGGCAAGGAAGCAAGACAAGTGTAACGAGAACGTTGATAAATTCGTGCTTGAGGCTTTATTCAGTACGGTTACCAATGTCAATTTTGACGCTGAGCGGTTGGCCGATATAGTACGCACGGGCGTGAAGGTTCGTGAAGAAGCAAAAGGGCTTGCGGGCAAAGAAAAACCGGATTGGCCTGAAACCACCCGTTTTGAGCCGGCCGCGACAATCGATGAGATGGTTGGTCAAGGCGCCGCCGTCGGGGTTCTGAGCGATCACGAAAACGAAGACATTCGTTCCCTTAGGCAATTGCTTCTTTATGGACTTAAGGGGATGGCGGCGTATGCGGATCATGCTTACATTCTGGGCAAAACCGATGAAACCGTGTTTGCTTTCTTTCACGAAGCGCTTGCCGCGCTCAATAAGGCGGACCCTACCGTTGATGAGTTGGTGGCGTTGAATATGAAGTGCGGTGAGGTGAACGTGCGGACGATGGAGATTCTGGATGAGGCTCATACCACCCGTTTCGGTCATCCCGAACCCGTCAAGGTTAAAACCGGACTCCTTGCGGGACCTGCAATCGTGGTAAGCGGCCACGACCTTCTTGATTTGGAGCAATTGCTGAAACAGGCGGAAGGTACGGGGGTAAAAATATATACCCACGGCGAAATGCTTCCGGCTCACGGCTATCCCGGTCTTCGCAAATACGGCCATCTTGCGGGTCATTTTGGTACGGCTTGGCAGAATCAACAAAAAGAGTTCGAGAACGTGCCGGCCGCGTTTTTGTTCACAACCAACTGTATCCAGCGTCCCCGCTCCACTTACGAGGATCGTGTATTCACGACGGGGCTTGTGGCTTGGCCCGGCCTGACCCATATACAAGGGCAAGATTACTCGGCGGTAATTGCGAAAGCGAAGGAATTGGGTGGCGTCCCGCAGGATAGCATAGTGGGTGAACTTATGACCGGATTCGGTCGGAACGCGGTTCTTAACGTGGCCGACAAAGTGGTCGAAGCGGTAAAGGCGGGAGCGATAAAGCACTTTTTCTTGGTCGGTGGATGCGACGGGGCCAAACCGGGGCGTAACTACTATACCGAATTCGCCGAGAAAACCCCGAAGGATACGGTAGTACTGACGCTGGCATGCGGAAAGTTCCGACTCAACCACCTGGAAATGGGAGATATCGGCGGTATCCCTCGGCTTCTCGATGTCGGACAGTGCAACGACGCCTACTCGGCGATCAAGATTGCGGGAGCACTGGCCGAGGCGTTTGACTGTGATGTCAATGAGCTTCCTCTCTCCCTGGTGCTGTCGTGGTATGAACAAAAAGCGGTCGTGATATTGCTGTCGCTGCTTTCGATGGGGATAAAGGGGATCCGGCTTGGGCCCTCCCTGCCGGCGTTTATAACACCGAACATCCTAAATTTCTTGGTCGAGAATTTCGATATCAAACCGATCAAGTCTCCCGAGGAGGACTTGGCGGCCATGCTCGGTTGATAATTGCGGGTGTTTGCATCCCTACCGAAGAAACAAGCCGATATCGGGGTACAATCGCGATTTCGGGGTGTGAAGTATGGCGGGAACGCCCTTTCGGGCCGGATGTGATTCCAAAATCGGCGTCGGCCGAGTTAACGTTGTTTCCGTATTCAAGCCGGCGGTGGGATTTATCTCATCGCCGGTTTTTTGTCCCCCTATTTCCGTCGGATTCAAGCGGCGGTAGTCATCAAATCCCCGTTTCGGTTGGCATATTCCTTGCTTTTTGTCACCCCCAACTAACCCTGTCGGGCGAGAGGAAGGATCTGCCATGAATGAACACAGCAGGCAAATAACCGAGGGGATGCTGTTCACGGATTTTTATCAGCTAACCATGGCGCAGTTGTACTTCAGGATGGGGATGCATGAGTGCAATGCGCAATTCGACTACTTTTTTCGTAGCTATCCGAACTATGACGAGGCGAAAGCGGGGTACTGCATTGCGGCGGGTCTGGAGTGGTTGCTGGACTGGATGGACAATGTTCGGCTGAGCGAATCGGACCTCGAGCATCTTCGTGCCCAGCGAGGGCGATCGGGGAAGTCGTTGTTCAAAGATGATTTCTTATCGTGGCTTCGGCGCGAGGGTTCATTTGACGGTATTTCTTTAACGGCGATTCCCGAAGGAAGAGTGGTTCATCCGAACATACCGATGGTGGTGGCGAGAGGGCCGCTTGCGACCGCTCAGCTTTTGGAAAGTTCGTTACTCAACCATCTCAATTATCAGACTTTGATTGCCACCAAAGCGGCGCGGATAAAGCAGGCGGGGCTTGGGAAAATGGTTATCGAGTTCGGCTTACGGCGGGCGCAGGGCAAAGCGGCAAACGCCGGCACGCGCGCGGCACTGATCGGCGGCGCCGATTTCACTTCGAACACCGGTATTTCGTACACTCTCGGACTTCCACCCAAAGGTACTCACGCACATAGCATGGTCCAGGCATTCATCGCGATGGGCGGTGATGAGTTGGATGCATTTCGGGCTTACGCCAATGTTTATCCGGATGATTGTGTACTGCTGGTGGATACCATCGATACACTCGGCAGCGGCGTGCCTAACGCCATTCGCGTGTTCGAGGAACTTAGGCGAAAGGGGCACCAACCCGTCGGCGTGCGTCTTGACTCCGGCGACTTGGCCTACTTGGCGGTAAGAACGGCACGGATGCTCGATGATGCTGGTTTTCCGGATTCTAAAATTGTGTTATCCAATAAGATTGACGATATTGTCCTCATGCAAATAATGGCTCAGATTCGCGAGGAAGCCCCGTTGCATGGGGTCGATCCCGATGCGTTGATTCATCGATTTGTCTATGGTGTGGGAACGCGCTTGATTACTTCGGCCGGGGATTCGGCGCTGGACGGGGTGTATAAGCTGGTTTCAATGGAGCGGGACGGTGGGTGGGTTCCGGCTTTGAAGGTTTCGGAAACACCCGAGAAAACATTGAATCCCGGTTTTAAGCGGGTATGGCGGTTGTACGACCGAAACGGGAAAGCGACCGCGGATTGTCTTTCGCTCGAAGATGAAGATTTGGAGAATGCGCACAAGATAGAACTTCGTCATCCCGTTGAAGCCGGTATGTCTCGGGTGCTTGAACGTTCTCGACTCAGTGGAATCGAGCCGCTGCACATAGATGTTCTTCGCGACGGCCGGCGAACGTTCGAGACCGAGTCCATTAAAGTGATGCGTGAACGACGCGATGCCGATCTGTCTCGGCTTGATCCGGGAGTAAAACGAATTCTGAACCCTCATATCTACCATGTTTCGCTTACTGAACGGTTATGGAAATTGAAACGGGAGCTGGTTGCCGAAATGAGCACGGCGCGGCGAGACCTCAGGTTGGAATCCGGGGATTCCGAGACATGAATTCCGCATTCCACGGCTTTCTGCGGTGTATTTTTCATAAAAAAGAATACGTTGCTTCTACCGGGCATCAACAATTTTGTAGGCGAGGGGTGGTGTGATGGAGTTCAAAGACTACTACAAGATACTCGGGGTGGACAAGAATGCCGATCAAGAGGAGGTTCGCAAAGCATATCGAAAGTTGGCGATGCGGTACCATCCCGATAAAAATCCCGGCAACAAAGAGGCCGAAGACAAATTCCGCGAGGTAAACGAAGCGCATGAGGTGCTGAGTGATCCCGAAAAACGCCGCAAATACGATCAGATGAGTACGGACTGGCAACGGTACGGCACGAGAGAGTCGGGTGGCTATGAAGACTGGTTTCGACGGCGGGGCGATTCATACCGCGGTGGGGAATACTACTCTTTTTCGGCTAACCCCGAAGACATCTTCGATAACCTGGGTGGTTTTTCGGACTTTTTTCAAAGTTTTTTTGGCGGAGAAACGTTCACGCAAACGACCAAGCGCCCGAGGAAGGGGCCTGATTACAATGCGGAGTTACACATATCGCTTGAAGAAGCGGTTCGCGGGTCGGATCGCATAGTTGAAGTCAACGGCCGAAAGCTTAAGATTCACATAGCGCCGGGGACGGTTAGCGGGCAAGTGGTACGACTCAGAGGACAGGGAGCCGAAGCTCCGCGCGGGGGGGCCCGCGGTGACCTTTACGTCACCATTCGTATCGACGAGCATCCATATCTGAGGTCAAAAGACGCCAACCTTGAGCAAGATCTGGAAATCGACCTATACACGATGGTGCTGGGGGGTAAAAAAAGGGTGAGAACCATCGACGGAAAAGCCTTGGATCTGAAAATACCCCCGGGAACGGAAAACGGCACCGTTTTCCGTATCCCGAACCAAGGGATGCGGCGCAAGGATGGGGGCAAGGGCGACCTTAGAATCAAGACAATCGTGTCGGTGCCCAAAAATCTGAGTGATCGTGAACGCGAGTTGTTTGCCGAGCTTGCCGCTCTGAGGCGAAAGCATTAAAAGTCTATAGTGTCAATGCGACGGTGCCCCCACCCTTTAGTAAACCGTGTGGTTCATTGTGCATGGAAAACACACCGGAGGCCGCGGGCACTGAGGCTTTCGATGCGTCCGAAGAACCCGCAGTGCGGATGTTTGCCTTGATTCATGCGCCCTGGAATGGGTGGAGCATTCGGGGAAATACGATTATCTCCCATACCCAAGACGGTACTACCATGAGGACAAATCGTGAGGTTACGTTGGCGCTAACGGGCGATGTCATGACCGGAAGAGGGATTGACCAAATTCTTCCTTATCCGGGTGATCCACGTTTGTACGAGCCGTATGTTGGTGATGCGCGGGAGTATGTGAAACTTGCGGAACACAAAAGCGGTCCTATTCGCCGAGGGGTCGATTTCTCGTACATTTGGGGCGATGCTTTGGAGGCGTTTGAGCGGACGGCGCCGGACATCCGCCTCATCAACCTCGAAACGAGCATAACCGACGAGCGGATACCCTGGCCCGGTAAGGGAATCAACTACAAAATGAACCCACCCAATTTTTCCTGTCTGACGGCGGCGGAGATAGATTGCTGCGTTCTGGCGAACAATCATGTGATCGATTGGGGATTTAGCGGACTTGCCGACACTCTTCGCGCCCTCCAAAGCGGCGGCGTCGACCGCGCCGGCGCGGGGCTTAACCTTGCCGAAGCGCAACGCCCGGCCGTCAAGCATTTCGGCGACGAACAACGAATAGTGGTTTTCGCCCTTGGCGCGGCCACAAGCGGTATCCCCGAGTCTTGGGCCGCCACCGAGGTATCCGCGGGGGTACTGTTGCTTCCCAATCTCGACGAGCGTAATGCCCAAAAGATTGGTGAACGAATTCTTTCGGAACGTGGGCCGCACGATATAATCGTGGTATCGATCCACTGGGGGGCGAATTGGGGGTATTCGATCCCCCAAACTCACGTACGCTTTGCTCATCGCCTTATCGACATGGGCGCCGCCGATCTTATCCACGGCCATTCCTCTCACCATGTGCTGCCGTTCCAAATTTACAAGAAAAAGCTTATACTGTATGGATGCGGAGATTTTATCGACGACTATGAGGGCATCGGGGGACATGAACGGTATCGCTCGGAGTTGACCGCCCTCTATGCGGTTACGATGGAATCAGCCACGGGAAACCTTGTTTCGCTTAGACTACTGCCCTTGGAAATCAAACACTTTCGGCTCAACAGTGTAGCCCACGCCGACGCGCTCTGGCTTTGCGAGCGTTTGTGCCGCGAAGGAGCACGGTTCGGAACACGAGTAAGTGTGGGCAACGACGGCGCCCTCTGGTGGAATGGACCCTGATTTTTGCTATTCTACATCAGTGCTGTCCAAAACAGATGATTTTTATCCCAAAATCGCTTTTCGTGAATCAAATAGCCCTATTTTTCTACGTTCGCTCGTCCGAGTTTACGGTTTCGAATCCTTGGCTTGTTCTTGGTTTTTATATCAAATGTAGTATCAAAATACAATGTTTTCTCTATTGACTATTCTATATAAATTAGGTGTT
>WJJU01000155.1 GCA_014729595.1 Chitinivibrionales bacterium | reverse complement strand
ACGAAAAACCGAGGCGTTCCATCAGCGGTACGGAGCATCCTAATACCTTTGGTTTCGGGTGGTTTCCAATTTACGGCATGTGTATCATGACCGTTGTAAAGTATTTTGCTCACCGGCCAAGGAGGCGTAAAGGTACAGGAGGCCACATTAGAAGTATGAATCGCAAGCAGATTTTTTACGGAATCATAGTCGGCATGAACGCCGCCCACGCGCGAATAATCATCCAAGGCATGTATGGTAACCCATGAAGATGTGTTAAAACGAAGATTGGCGCACTGTAGCCGTACCGTCATGGGTTTTGATTTCACCGGCTGAGAGAGGAACCATTCACGAGTTGTTTTCCAATCATATTCAGGGAAAGATAAATTATGGCCGGTATTGAACTCCCTCACTGAACAGGGGGCCTTTATTCGCCTAAGAAAGATATGAAACGTGTGGCCGAGAAAGGGATGCGTTATCCGATCTTTCATTGCCACCAGAATTTCGGTGGGAGTATTCGTAAGGTTCGGCAAAATTGAGCGAATATCCGATTTTAGCGATAATCGTGAAGCCGTGATATTTTGCTCCGTCAATGCTATAGGATCGATCGTGTTTGACTGCATGCCATACACACCTTGTGCACTGATTGCAGCGAAAAGGTCGGGATGAAGCGAGGCGACCTCCAGGGTCCCGCGTCCTCCAAGGCTTATCCCCTGAAGAAAAATTTTTTGCGTATCAATCGGGAATGATTTTTTCGTATGCTCGAGAACCCCGACGATATCGTTTCGGGCAACGTGCCGGAATTCTTCATGGGTAAACATACCCGCGTTGGCGATTATCATCGGGAAATCATCAAAGCGCTGGCCGGCGGCGTAATCGGCTATAACATTCATATAATTACCGCCGCTCCCGTGCAAAAGAATAAGCAACGGAACATCTTTTTTACCAACAAGGTTTTCCGGAACATAGACGGTATAAGGTTGATACCGCCTAAACTGTTCATTGTAGTAGCTTCTTAAAAAAAAACCGGAAGTTTCCGGAAACGATTCGGCGTTGTCGTTAATCATTGTATACAGATTAGGCCACAAACCGACCTTTCCCCAGATCGGTTCCGGTTCATTCACATGATTTAACCAAACCTTTATTTCCGGACGGATATCGGTGTCCATCGACGCAATCATATTTTTAACGCACCGGATGGTTTTTGGGAAAAAGAGAGCGAACGGCTTCGAGTAGCTTTGATTGAGAGGAATAGATACCGAAACCGTGATGTCTCCGTCAACGAATTCCTTCAACGCCGCATTTTTTTCGCCCGTCCAGTATTTCAGAACCCGTTCGCCTCCGACGGTTTTATAAACGGGTTCAGCAGTGACGGCAACCGTGTCGACAATGCCGGGCTTTGCTTGATTTAGTACTATTAGGGCGTTAATACGGCTTTCCGGATCGGGTCTTTCGGAGACGATCCTGAACGCCTTCGCCGGTGCTTCAACGGCGAAATAGCCGGAATCTTTATATATGAACCTGGGCACGATAACCCGAAAACCATTCAGCGACGACGGATTCTTATAGGCAATGTAGTGTGAATCTCCGGGTTTTGATCCGTAGATTGAATAAAGTGTTTGCATCGATTTCTGGTCGGCGGCATCTTGTGCGGAAGCGTAAAAGAACCCTCTTGGCATGCATGCCGGAATAATCACTATTAGAAAACAAAAAATTTTATTCATTAGGTATTCCCTCGCATTTTTTTGAGTTCAGAGGTTCGGGTCTAAGGCAATAAAGCGGCACCGGCAATTACGCAAAGGAATATACTCGAATGACACGCCCTCCGCGAGGTGAAACGAAAAAAAACCGTGTACGGAGTTCCACTATTGCGTTAGTATCAGGCGCTCAGCAGTACGAGTCTCAGCCCCTCGCCGCGCCATGCGCACCGCCGAACCGCGTGGTTGCTCATGAGAACCCATGCATAGCACCGGCAGCCGCTTGCCGAAAGAATCGCCGCTAACCGAAGGCAAAACCATGTGCGGTCATGATCGCCGACAAAAATCTTCATACCATTTAGTACGCTTGACCAGTGCTGTCCAAAACAGATGATTTTTATCCCAAAATCGCTTTTCGAGAATCAAATAGCCCTATTTTTCTACGTTCGCTCGTCCGAGTTTACGGTTTCGAATCCTTGGCTTGTTCTTGGTTTTTATATCAAATGTAGTATCAAAATACAATGTTTTCTCTATTGACTATTCTATATAAATTAGGTGTT
>WJJU01000154.1 GCA_014729595.1 Chitinivibrionales bacterium | reverse complement strand
GCGGTAATAGCGAGCACGATTCTACCGGCTGGAGCCGAATCATGCTATCCCAACGATTCCCAACGGCTTTTCCCCTCAGCTCACCCCCCCCATGATCAAGGTTTGATCCCCATTCCGAATCTCAGATAACGTATAGTGGTCCCGAACCGAGGCAAAAAGATCAAAAGCCGGAGAAAAATGGGTAAAATGCCGGGCAAGAAAAGTTTCAAAGCTAGTGCGAAAAACTCGAATGCCGGTCGCGCATAAATTAAAAGCATAGCGCCAATAAAGCCTTGAAAGGCCCTGCCAGACCTTTGCCTCGGCATTTTTTCGAACATATTTTCAATAAGTTTAACGGCAGAGCCCTGCCCTCTGATTCGAAACCGCTTTTTTGATGGCCAACAACAATACGCCTTGCTTTAGGAACGGGATTTGCGGGAGCTTTTCCGGGAGCTTCAACTATTATGGAAAGTAACAGTGCCAACAATAAAGCCATGAATCAGCCGCTTAAGGACTACTTACTTCAGAACTATGGCCCGGCGGTCGTTGCGGTCGACCGAAATTACCAAATTGTATTTACCAACGGCCCCGTAGACCGTTTCCTGCGCTTTGAGGTCGGTGTCCCTTCGTGGCGGATCCTCGATCTGACCCCAGAGCGATTTCGCGCGCAACCTCACGGCGCACTTGAACGTGTCGCCGGTAGGGGTGAGCCGGAGACCATAGCGGTGGTTATGGGAGAACAAGACGGAAGTCGAGCCGTCTCTTCAACCATCAGCGCGTATCCCCACGACCCGGGCATTATCCTACTCATCTTCCGCGAAGCGCCTCTGGAATCCGAAAAAGCTGAATCCCGTACGATACGGGCATTGGCGGCCGAAATAGCGAACACCCGCCACGAACTTCAGGAACGCACCCAGCCCATGCATACCTCCCACGAGAAATTCTCGGTTACAATCGACGAACTTCGGGTGACAAACGAGAAGTTGGAGATCTCGCGGGAAGAGATGCAGTCGCTTAATGAAGAGCTTAACACCGCCAACGCGGAGATGTCACTGCGAAACAAGCAGATCTCCGATGCTACGGAAGACCTTCAGAATTTCTTTTCCAGCACCGGGATTCCCGCGCTGTTTCTCGATGAAAGCATGGCGATCCGCCGCTTCACCCCACCCGCCGAAAAGATGATGAGCCTGCGGGAGACGGATATAGGACGGCCGGTGACCGATCTTGCACATAAGCGCTTTGGGCCGGGGCTGGTCTCGGAGGTGCGTCACATGCGGAAGACACGGACCAAAGCAACACGTGAGCTGCAACTCGAGGGTAGACAGTTTGTACGCGAGATCAGGCCGTTTCGCTCCGCCGCGGGCAAAACCTCCGGGGCGGTAGTAGTGTATCTCGATGTTTCGGATCTGAAAGAAGCGCAGGAACGAATATCGCGAAGCGAGGAGTTATACCGCTCATTGATCGGCACTCTTCCGGGCGGAGCGGTCTTTCTGCTGGATCACGACCTACGGTATATCATAGCCGAAAGGCAGGCGCTGAATGCAGCCGGATTCACGCCGGAGCATTTCCGCGGCAAAACAATATGGGAAACGCTGCAGCCAACGGTCGCGCAATCGCACGAACTCTGGTTCCGCAAAGCACTCGCCGGCGAATCGTTCAAGCACGAGCACAAGCATCACGGTAGATTCTTTCTCAGCGAAGGGGTACCGATGCGCAACAAGGAGGGAACAGTCGAGTCAATACTCGTAGTATCCTATGATATCACCGCCCTTAAGGAAACCGAAACGGCACTGAAAGAAAGCGAGGAACGATTCCGCACTTTAGCCGACAACATGTCTCAGTTTGCCTGGATAGCCGACACGAATGGTCGGATATTCCGGTACAGCAAACGATGGTATGAATACACCGGGACTACGTTTAAAGAGATGGAAGGATGGGGCTGGAAAACAGTACATCATCCCGACCATGTCGAGCGGATGGTCAAGCGGATACGGCATTCATGGGACACGGGCGAGCCCTGGGAAGATATGTTCCCTTTACGGGGCAAAAACGGCGCCTACCGATGGTTCCTGTCGCGGGCGTTGCCAATCCGGGACGAATGCGGAAAGATCGTCCGCTGGTTCGGCACCAATACCGACATAACCGCCATACTCAAGACGGAGGAGGACCTTCGAAAGAGCACTGAAGAGCTTTTGCGGACCAACCGCGGACTCGAGGCGTTCTCTTATTCCGTATCACACGATCTGCGGGAGCCACTGCATACATTAAAAGAATTCAGCGACATCCTGCTTGAAGATTACCGGGACACACTGGATGAAGAAGGGCAAGAGTGCCTGGACCGTATCAATAGCGGCGCAAAAAAATGGATACTCTCATAGACGACATGTTAAACGTCTCAAATCAACCGCCGGGAGATGTGCGTACAAAAGGTCGACCTGAGTTGCATGGTGGAGCATATTGTAAAGTAACTGCGGTGGAAAGAACCCGACCGTAAAATCGACGTTGCCATCGGAGATCCACACCTGCTCGAGGGGTAAGCATAAAAGGGGAATATACTAATTTATTACTCCGAGGACAATTTGTGTTAAGGGGCCAACCAGGGAAAACCTGACCTAAAGGTCAGGTCACACGTTATCAATTAACCGCAACCCCGTTCGGAGTAATAATAATTCCGAATTCTTGATTGCTAAGAGAGGAATTGTCTCATGAATAACATAGTCGACATCCCCAAAGTCCCCAGTCACATCGAAGGGTTCGACCAAGTGCTCAACGGGGGCCTGCCCCAAGGCCGGGTGACCATGGTATATGGGCCCGCCGGTACCGGTAAGACCGTGCTGGGAATGCAATTCATCTATCAAAGTGCGATAAATGGTGAATCGGGGCTGATAATCTCGTTCGAGGAAAGCCGCACGGCCCTGGTAGAGAACGCCCTGTCTTTGGGATGGGATCTGGAGAGCCTGGAACGCGACAAAAAAGTTTCGGTACTCGATCCCAGGGTGGAATTCCAGGCAATTATTGCCGGAGATTTTACAATCACCGGTCTGCTTGCCATGCTTGACGCCAAATTAGAACACACTGGTGCTCATCGGGTGTTGATCGACGGCATCGATGTACTGATGCAGATAACGCCCGATCCTATGGCCCGGAAACAGGAGCTACTGAGAGTTCACGACTGGCTTCTCGAGCGCAACATGACCGCCATTATAAATACCAAAGTCCAAAGCGGCTCGAAAGAAACGCCTCAATTTCCTTTTCTGGAATATGCCGCGGATTGTGTCATACGCCTTATTGAGGATGAAGAAGCGCCGGTACCAACGAGGCGACTGCAGGTCGTGAAGTACCGGGGTTCCGGTTTCGGGCGCGGGGCCTATCCATTCACTATTGTCCCCCATTTCGGCATCACCGTCAATCCCGTATCGTTGTGGGAACAGCGAGAGGAGGAAAAACCACTCGGAGAACCAATCACCAGTGGCCATCCCGCCCTCGATGAGTTCCTCGGGGGCGGTTATCGCCGTCGTTCATCCGTGTTGGTGGCTGGACCCACGGGCGCCGGAAAAACCATTATGGCGACGCTATTTGCCGAAGCTGCCTGCAAGCGGGGCGAGAAGGTGCTTTATATCAGCTTCGAAGAATCACAGACACAGATCGTCAACGCGGTTGCATCGGCCAATATTAAACTTACGGCCGCCGGGGAAGCGGGATTGCTGAAGCTTATCACGTACTTGCCGGAGACCGCCGGTCTGGAAACCCACTTGTATCACCACGTACAAGTACTACGGGAATTCAGGCCCGACCACATGATCATCGACTCCATATCACCAATCAGTCGTATGGCCAGCCGTCGAGCAGTGTTCGAGTATACCCTTCGGTTGCTCTCCCTCTGTCGCCAAATGGGCATTACCTGCATGCTAACCCGCCAGATCCCGACATTCAATGTAGAAGATGCTCTGCGTGATGTCGATTTCGTTTCGCAACTCGATACCGTCCTTTTTCTCAATTATGCCGAGATCGGCGGCGAGGTCAACCGTACCGCGTTGGTTTTGAAAAGCCGCGGATCGGCACACTCCAATCAGTTCCGCGAGTACCGCATCACCAGTCAAGGTGTTACCTTCAGTGATGTCTATGTCGGATTGGGCGGTATGCTCACCGGCACAGCCCGGCAGGAGCAGGAAGCGCGTGAAGAAAGCGAATCTCTGCAACGCGAATATCAACTTGAGGCTACGCGCAAAGACCTTGAACGAATGCGGCGGATGCGGGAGCTAAAGGCCGCGGAACTGGATTCGGAACTGGCGAAGAAAGAAAATGAACTCGACATCGTTAGGAAAAAAAGCGAGGCAATGCAGCAAGCCAAAGCCAGGCGCCGACAGATGCGGGAGGGGACACACCAGCCCTCCGGTGACAAGGAGGGCGAGTCATGAGCAAAGATGCACGGCAAAAAAGCAGCACAAAATGTGGGAAATACCGTCTTCGCCTCTTCACCGCCGGGAATGAGTACAACAGCATGCAGGCCCGCAAAAACCTCAAAAAATTCTGCCAAGAGCATTTTGGTTGCGACTGCGAATTGGAAGAAATCGATGTCCTCGAGAATCCCTCAGCAGCATTACAGGAGCAGATACTGGTGACCCCAACCCTTGAAGTACGTACAAACGGGCCGGAATCGCGGATTTTGATATTCGGCAATCTCACAGATCGACGGCGGCTCGAAGCGGCAATGCCGGATAAGGGATAATGCAATGGAAACGGAAGTCGAAATCCTTCGCCGGGAACTTGCCGAGGCTCGGGCGCTCAATGAGGCACTTCGTACGGGACAGGTCGATGCCGTAGTTGGAGAAAAAGCGGTGTCTATGGTGCGTCTGCACGAGGTCGAGCAGGAGCTTCATGAGCGTCAGAAGGAGCTGGAAGAAAAAAACACCGAGCTTCGAAAGGCATATGAAACACTGCGCAATCGTAGTTTAGAGCTGGAGCGCACAAACGATGAATTGAAGGAATTCACCTACGCGGTTTCACACGATCTTCGTACGCCGCTTCACACTATCAGCAGCTTTGCCGAGATCCTTCAGGAAGATTACGAAGAAAAGCTCGATGAGGAAGGCCGGATGCTTCTGGAGAAAATGCTCGCCGAAGCGGAGCGGATGAATACGCTTATCAATGAAACGCTGGATCTGTCACGAGTGAGCAGAATGGAGGTCGTGCGTTCAACGGTCGACCTCAGCGCCATGGCGAAGAGAATTATGGACCGGTACCGGCAAGCCGAACCGCATCGCGAAGCAGAGGTGGCTATCCTGCCGGGGTTGGTCGCACGGTGTGATGAACGGTTGATGGAGCGGGTGCTCGAAAATCTTTTGTCCAATGCTTGGAAATACACCGGCAGGAAAAATAAGACGGTGATAGTCTTCACCGCCGAAAGCAAAGAGGGCAAGACCGTGTATGCAGTTCGCGACAACGGCGCCGGTTTCTCGATGGAACATGCGAAACGACTATTCACTCCATTTCAGCGCCTGCACGCCGAAAAGGAATTCTCCGGCACCGGCGTAGGACTGTCGATTGTCCAGCGAATTATTCATCGTCACGGCGGCCGTATCTGGGCGGAAAGCGACGAGGGACGGGGGGCGAGTTTTTACTTTACACTGGAGTAAAACCAAGTAAGACGGACCGTTCGCAAGCCTCGGTCGCCATTGCGGTAAGCCGACAAACCAAATCCCGCCACGTTCGTGCCGCCAAAGCCGACGCCTATTCCTTGCGATCCGCCTCCACAACTATGTACTTAATCCGAAATCGTGCGCTATGGAATCACCATCACCGGATTCATGCCCCATAGTGGAGCCTTTGTCGACCCAAACCGTGACCACCGGTTCTACGCAAATTACTTGCTTCATCGATGCTTGATTCGCAGTGATGAACTCGATGAGCGAGGGGGGAAGCTGATTGAGGAAATACTCGGGAAGTTAGAATGGCAGGTGAAAATTTTTGAGTTGTTTGCATTACAATGGAGGCTAAGATGAGTAATATCAAGGTGAACAATCCGCGAATTACACTGATTAGCACGGGTGTTTGTATTCTTTGCATTTACTATTTGCGAAAATACGCGAAATTCGTGGATGGATACTCATCAATTAAAAACTGTTGATATCGTTTGGTTCGGCATGCTGCCTTTCGTGCTTTAGTTTCCAGAACGCTTTCTGATTGGCATGGGCCGGATTGTAGAAATAGCGCAGGTCAAATTTTCGTGAGGAGACTTGTTTTCGCGTGTCGGTGC
>WJJU01000153.1 GCA_014729595.1 Chitinivibrionales bacterium | reverse complement strand
GTTATATAGCTTTCCCCGAAGACGTGTATCGCCCCTCTTGGGTTCACCGGCATACGTCACGCTTTGTTTTTCCGCAATAAGAGCACAAAAGCGATCAAGAAGCTCGTCGACTACGAGCAGAGAAGCATCGGTTACCATAAACACATCAAGACTTCCAAGAGGGTAAATCTGCATGTCCTCCGCTCCTCCGCTTCCTGAATGCTGAAAATCGGCGGCGCCCACCGTCTATGCCTCCATTGTACTTTAAGATTCTGTTCCAGGCAAGTGAAAGTGCCGTTTGGATGCGCGATGCTTACCTGTCCTTGCCGGAGACTAACTCCTTACGCCACTTGCCGGGTATGTTTTGGTACACGCTCCGGTGTATTAGACGACTTTATGACACCGACCGGACAATGAGACCGGACGCCGCAGGGGATGATCCGGTCTATGGTATTCGCCCGGCGGCACACTCACGCAACAGGGATATATTCTCGGTGAAGGAGGAGACAGTGCACGGATGGGGCACACATCGGTTCCTCCGCCTGTAGCCCGGCCGAGGGGGGGCCTCCATCAAATCAACGACATGCACCTATCTCTCTCATCCAACCATGACGATCTTCTATCTCACCATACTGGATTCCTTGGATCTCTTTGTACAGCCTAGTCAACATCTCACCCGCACGGTCTTCACGACCGAAAGTATAATTCTTATCACCATGGGTGATCGAGTAAATCGGTGTGATCACCGCGGCGGTTCCGCATGCTCCTACTTCGCTGAACCGCTCAAGCTCGGTAACCGGAACCGGGCGTCGCTCAACCGATAAACCAAAATCGCGAGCAATCCGCTGAAGGCTTTTGTTGGTGATACTGGGCAGCACCGATGAAGAGTCGGGTGTAACGTACCGACTTCCGTCGTCGGTGATTGCCAGGAAATTGGAGGTCCCAAACTCATCGATATACGAGTGTGTTGCAGAATCCAGATAAAGGCAGATGGGAAATCCCTTCTCCTTCCCGCTCATATCGCCTTTCATGCCCGCCGCATAGTTACCGGCGACCTTAACGTTGCCGACGCCGTGCGGTGCGGCTCGATCGAACTCCTCTTGTACATAGGCTTTGACCGGGTAAAATCCATCTTTGTAATACGGTCCCACCGGCATGGCCAAGACCAAGAAGATATATTCTTCACTTGGATGAACACCGACATGAGGGCTCGAGCCAATGAGTAATGGACGCAGGTATAGACTCGCCCCCGTGCCGTACGGCGGAACAAACTCTCGATTCAGTTCAACCACCTTGTCGACGGCCTCGAGGAACAGCTCTTTGGGCGGCGGTTTCATAACAACCCGATGAGCGGTATCGATCAGCCGTTGGGCATTCTCATCCGGCCTGAAAGCGGCAATCGAGCCCTCCTTGCCACAGAACACCTTCAAACCTTCAAAGCAGGCCTGACCATAATGCAGACAGGTGGCGGCTACATGCAAATTCAAATAAGGATCCGAGCACACTTCGACCTCACCCCAGGCGCCGTTCTTATATTCCGCTTTAACGTAAGCGCCGGTATCTTTGTAGGCAAACCCCAGATTCTTCCAATCAATCCGCCGTGCCATGATCCCGCCCTTTCTTCAGGTATTGTCGCCCTTTAATTCTCGTTCTTCGTGTTTCGACAGTCCATCCCGCATCAGTTTGTACTTCAGACTGTCGATCAACGCAAGCCACGAAGCTTCGATGATGTTGGTGGACACACCGATCGTACCCCAGCGTTCCTTACCGTCCGAGGACTCTATCAGCACGCGTACTTTTGCCTCGGTTCCCTCACTTCCGTCGAGTACGCGCACCTTGAAATCTTCCAGCTTAACTTCGCCAATCGAAGGGAAAAACTTCATCAGCGCTTTGCGCAGCGCATTATCGAGTGCGTTCACCGGCCCGTCACCGTCGGCGGCCGTGTGCTCGAATCTATGCTCGTCTTCCTCAACCTTGATCGTTGCCTCCGAATGCATTTCGTCCACGCGTTGCTCTTCAATAACTCTGAATCCCCTAACGGTAAAGGGGCTGGAAAACAAACCGAGCATTTCGCGCACAATCAACTCGAAAGTTCCTTCAGCGGCTTCAAACCGATACCCTTCGGCTTCCATTGCCGTGATCTTTGCCAGTACGTTGCGCACGAGCGGATCTTTTTTGTCCAGATTCGGCTGGACGTGCTTTAGTTTTTCGAGAATAGTACCCGTACCGGCTTGGTCCGAAACGACAAAATGCCGTGTGTTACCCACCGCCTCGGGCTCGATATGCTCAAAAGACTCACGTGCTTTCAGCACCCCGTCGACATGCGCCCCCGCTTTGTGCGAGAATGCCGACTCACCTACATAAGGAAGACGGACATTGGGCGTCATATTCGCCAACTCACTAATGTAGATCGAGGCGGCGGTAAGCTCTTTCATCCGCTCATCCGCCAAAGCCTTATAGCCCATCTTGAGCTGGAGACCAGGCATGAGGGTACACAAATTTGCATTGCCGCACCGCTCGCCGATACCATTGATCGTCCCCTGCACATGCCGAC
>WJJU01000152.1 GCA_014729595.1 Chitinivibrionales bacterium | reverse complement strand
TAATCGAAGGCCAAAGAAAAGTATTCTTTGCGCGCTCTCATGGTTCTTCGGCTCGTAGTGCCGAAGTATAACTGAAAATGGCCTGAAAATTGGCTCAATCACGACAAGCTGTGGAGATCGCCCCGGATCATATATTCGAAAACTACGAATAGGCCGCACCGTTTAGTCAACCCAAAATAACACGGGCGACATAAGACGGGCAAGCGCACATCGTATGGGGATCCCATCCTATTCTAATATTGATCCACACTCCCGGTCCTTATGTATTTTCACCCATACTAAGTTTGGCATGCCTGAAAGGGGGGTTAATGAAAAACAGAGTTGCTTTGATCACCGGCGCGGCACGTGGCATAGGGCGCGGTATTGCCGAAGCATTGGCCGCAAAGGGGTTTTCGACGGCGATTAACGATATATGCGAAGAAGAACGTGCCGAAGCGGCACTTCAGGCATGCAAAAAAACGGGAGCGCCGGATGCGATATATTGCCGCGCCGATATCAGCGATGCGGACCAACGAAAAAGCATGGTCGATACCGTCAAAAAGAATCTGGGTCGACTCGATGTGCTGGTCAACAACGCCGGCGTCGCACCCAACGTGCGGGCGGACCTCCTGGAAGCTACCGAAGAGAGCTTTGACCGTGTTTTGAAAATCAATCTCAAGGGACCCTACTTCCTCTCTCAGCTTGTTGCCGGTTATATGATCGAGCAGCTCAAAGAGGATCCGCATCGAAGACCGGTGATTATAAACACGGCCTCCATTTCTTCGTACGCTTCTTCGCCGGCCCGTGGAGAATACTGCATTTCAAAAGCCGGCGTGTCGATGATGACCAAGCTATATGCCGACCGACTTGCCGAGTACGGCATAAACGTGTACGAAGTTCGGCCGGGTATCATAATGACCGATATGACTTCCGTAGTTAAAGAGAAATACGACAAACTGATTTCCGAGGGGCTGACCCCGATTAAACGTTGGGGGTATCCCGAGGATATCGGGCGTGCGGTCGTGATGCTCGCCGAAGGTGCGTTGCCGTTTTCGACCGGCGAGGTGATCAATGTTGACGGCGGATTTCATTTGAGAAGATTATAATAGAGGTGGAGGCGTAAGGCCGGACGTCTCCACGTTGCGATTCGGCGGAGATAACCGACGGATTTGGATGCTGAGTGAAGTTCCGGCTTTTTGTGTATTTTGGGGCGTAAAGGGCATAGTATGGAAAAATGTACGATAACAATTAACGGAAAAAATATACCCGTCTACCGCATGAACACGGTAGTGATCGGCAGCGGCGCCGCTTCGCTTAACTGTGCGGACCGATTGCATCAGTACGGCCAAACCGATATCGCGATCGTTACCGAAAAGATTGGTGGAGGAACATCAAACAATACCGGTTCCGACAAACAAACCTATTATAAATTGTCGACATTCGGGAAAGAGCCCGATTCCGCTTACGAAATGGCCAAATCGCTTTTCGACGGCGGGGGAATGCATGGTGATATCGCCCTCATAGAATCCGCCGGTTCATTGGAAGGCTTTTACCACTTGGCGTCAATCGGCGTGCCTTTCCCTCATAATCACCTCGGTGGCTATGTCGGCTACAAGACCGATCACGATCCTCGCCGACGAGCGACTTCGGCGGGACCGTGGACATCCAATCAGATGTTCCAGTGCTTGTTGCGTGAAGTGAAACGGCGGGCGATTCCGGTATTCGATGAGCACGACGTAATCGCATTAATAGTCGATAACGGACGCGCCACGGGGGTGGTTGCCGTCGATAAAAATGCCGTCGATGACGACACGCATGGTATGGTACTGTTCCAGGCGGAGAACGTAGTTTTCGGGGTCGGCGGCCCCGGCGGTATTTATAAGACCTCGGTCTACCCCAAAGTGCATCTTGGCGCGATTGGCTTGGCCCTTGAAGCCGGTGCGCGCGCGGTTAATCTCACCGAATCTCAGTTCGGCCTCTCTTCGATTGCTTTCCGATGGAACGTATCCGGTACGTATCAACAGGTAGTGCCTCGATATATCAGCACCGATCAAAACGGCAACGATGAACGGGAATTCCTCAATGAGTACTTCCCGAGCATGGGCAAGCTTGCCACCGATGTGTTCCTGAAAGGCTATCAGTGGCCGTTCGATCCCCGCAAAATTCCCAACCTGGGTTCATCGTTGGTGGACGTGCTCGTCTACATTGAAACCGTTCAGAAAGGCCGGCGCGTTTTCATGGATTTTCGTGAAAACCCGCGTGGCGACGAGCGTGTCGGCTCCTTTGCGTTCGAGGACCTCGAGCCTGAAGCGTACGAGTATCTAAAAAACTCAGAGGTCTTGTTTGGAACACCCATCGAGCGATTGGCGAAAATGAATTCCATGGCGATCGACCTCTATCGGCAAAACGGCATCGATCTCCACAAGGAGCCGCTCGAAATCGCGGTCTGCGCTCAGCATAACAACGGCGGTCTCGCCGGGGATATCTGGTGGGAGTCGGTCAACATAACTCACTTGTTCCCCATAGGGGAGGTTAACGGCTCTCACGGCGTCTACCGTCCTGGTGGCTCGGCGCTCAATTCGGGCCAGGTAGGATCGCTTAGGGCCGCTCAACGAATCGCCAACGTCTACAACAAAGAAACGATATCGTTTGAATTATTTAAGTCGCAAGCCGAGGTCACGGCGAAGCGGATGATGGATCTTATGGATAAACTCACCGACGGTGGGGGTGAAAGTGACGGCGGTGCCTACCGACAAGAGTTTCAACAGCGAATGACCAATGCGGGTTCGCATATCAGAAGGCTGGATGACGTAGCCAAGGCGTTGGAGGAAGCGTACGAGCAAATCGCGCGTTTCGAGAAGCGTAAGGTCGGCGGAAATCAAGAGCTTGTCGAAGCTTTGGCGGACCGTCACCTTGCAATCGCTCATGCCGCCTATCTCGACGCCGTCAAGGTGTATCTTGAAGCCGGTGGTGGAAGTCGTGGTTCCTATATGGTTATGGACGATGGCGGCTTGACGGTGCTGGATAAACTGGGCGACCGATGGCGCTACAAACCGGAAACCTCCGAACTTCGGGAACAACTGCTGGAGACCGGTATTGGGGATGACGGCAAGTTTTCGAGTACCTTCGTTCCTCGTCGTCCCGTTCCCCAAGATGATTACTGGTTCGAGAATGTG
>WJJU01000151.1 GCA_014729595.1 Chitinivibrionales bacterium | reverse complement strand
TCGGGGCCAAGAGGCGTGTTTAACGCGAAATCGAGATTTGCGGATGTTTTTCCCGGCATAAGAGTGTTCCTGTAGTGGTTTATTGGTTGAGCGAATTTTGATTGTGATTTGCTTTGTTAATGCCTGCAGCTCTTGATGATTAGTTATTATATGTCGCTTTTGTGTTCTTTAATGGTATGCGAGCGGCAAATAGATAAGTGTAAAGCAGCATCTCGTAGACTTGCCCTTTATATTTCGCTCTTTGCCGCACGTATACCCAAAAGATCGACTAACAAATTAGTCACTAAAGGCAGAATGAATATAGCCACGGCAGCAGTGGGAACAATTACCATGATTAGTCCGCCAAGGCTAGCATTGGGCTGCATAGCGTAGAATTTCACACCAAAACAGATAATCAATGCAACGAATGAACTTATGATTGAAATGATTCCCAGCTTCAGAGTAATGATAAGACCATCAAGCCAGTACCAGAGGAATTTATTCTGTGCTCGTTTCTTACCCTTCAAATAATCCAGGTATTTGCTGTCGGGTTGCGTTTGCAAGAAGTCGGCAATTCGTTCCGACATGAATGTCGCAAAATCCTCTGCTAGGCTACCGTCTTCATTCTCACGCGTGCCTTCAAAAGCATCGTCTGAAAGGTTGTTCCAGCGCTCAACAACCGATTTTCTGATTAAAACGGCAATGTGATTCTGGTCGCAAATTCTGTTGGAGCTTAGCACCTTTGTGTATGTGGAATCATTGTTATCGCTTCGGAGTTTCTCAAATTCCTCAATCAAGATATCAGCAACATGGTTACGGAAAGAATCATAGTCCTTTACCTTGTCGTTAAGAATAGCTTGCAGGTCATCATTAGGAAATGCCTCCGAAAGAAATCCAGTGATGCTCTGCTTAACGATTGATTTTTGTTCTTCAAGGTTGATCATTGCTATTTGTTCTCCGCTTTGCTGGTTCCCCAATCCAATGGCAAGCCAATTTCGGCTTTCTCTACCTTTTTTTGCTCAAGATAAGGAATGGTCTTTTCGAGGCTTTTCAAAACTCGATTCCAATTGGATTTTTCTGAAGCGTCTGCCATTCCTTCGATACGCTTTTTCAGGGAGTAGAGTTCGGGGAGAAAGTCGTAACGTCGGTAGTCTTTGATTGAATATTTTATCACCCAATCCATTGCTTCTTGCTCATCGCTTTGGAGTAGCTACCTCAAGAGCGAATCTGTTGTTGCGCTTTTGAATTTGGCATTCATACCAAAAAGTCGGGCTCGACTCGCACTTCTAATCTCAGATTTCAGAAATGCTTGACTTTGAACTACCTCAGAATATTTTATGTAACGGTACAAGCCTCTCCTTATTTCTGCTCTTATCTTTTCGTCTTCATTGCTATTGCTCTGATTCACAATAAAATTGTAGTAGTCATTCGACCCAAGCAATTCTCCAGTGATACCAACCCAAGATAATCCAACCCAATTACTTTGAGTAAAATCCGAATAGTTCTTTAGTACCCAATTAGCAAATCGCTCCATATCATATTCTATCAAGTTATTGAAGGGTTCTGTGCCAAATGTATTACCCTTTAACGAAAATTCTGCTACTGCTGAAAAGGCATTTTCGCATTCAGATGACAGCAACGCTTGAATGGCGTTTTTCACTTCTTTCATATTTGAAGTAGCATAAAGACCTTTTTCTAATGATTCGCAGGTTTCGCAAAAACCTTGGCTTGCAAGAAGAAGAACGAAAAAAATCAATTGCTTCATACTACATTCCCTTTCCTATACCAAGAGAAATTCTGTCCAATGCACTAAAAATCCCTTACTATTGTACAAAGGATTTTCAACTAAATCTCTAATCGTCATATCGCCGAATTTCTCTAAGAACTCATCGTTTAATGACCCAACTTCTCCTTCGTTGGCTCTGTCTATTAGCATTGCAATATCATTCGTTCCATGATACGGACACCACCCCCACGACATCGAAACCGCACTGTTACACACGGGGCACCGCGGATACATTGCGCTCAAATATCCCATGAGTCTCCTGAACGCCTCGAACTCGATACGTTCTTCATCGGAGGCGAAATCCCGCTGGTTGATCATATATGCATCGACCAGTTTCGGGATTCTATCGCCCCCCACATAGTCGACAAGCGCCGGGTTTAGATCCTTGTTGCTGAAGACCTGTTTGAGAACGTTTTGCTTCACAATGAGCTTGCTGAAATCACCGGCTTTCATATTCCCTCCCGAAAGCACCTTCATTTCGTTGCTGAATTTTTCCTTGAAGGCTTTGAGCTTTGCATAGAAATCGTTAAGTATATTCCCGCAAAATAGCGAATCGCTCGCACTGTAATCCTCCCGTTCTAAAAAGCCGCCGGTTGGACTGAACTGATATTGAAAACGCGAAAACTCTTGCTGGTTTGTTATTCGGTCAACTTGCCTGTTCATAAAGAACATGGCGGTATTGTCGGTTGTCTTGATGCTGAAAGCGCCGTTCTCGATGCACCTCTTGGTTTCGGTGACGCTGAGCAGGTAGATAGAATCGAAAACAGCCTGACTATCTCCGAATTTTTCGCCCTGAAGGATAGGGTTCGTTGCAAGCGTTACCTTATCATCCAAATTCTTTTTCTCTTTTTCTATTGCAGCTATAAAAGCAACCGCAGAAGCTGCCGCGGCCGTGGAGGACAGGCATTTGCCCGTGAAATTCTTAATAGTCTCTGAGGCATTCTTTTTTCCAAGGTATTCACTCACGAAAGTCGATACTATGGAATTCAGGGAGCCCACAGCTTGCGAACCACTCCACTTCTTGTCTTTCATAAAACCGAAGAGCAGATCGACAACGCCGGATGTAACAGCACCCCACGTCGGAATAAGACCGGTAAGAAACTTTGCGGCTTCCTTCCGAGTATTAAGGATATAATCATCAACAGCCTTGCCAACCTGATTTGCTGCAACTTCCTCCGGATAAAAATCCTCCGCCGTTATTACAGGACAGCCGGAGAATAGCCCGTCACCAGAAGGCTTGTAGGTTATAAATTCATTATCGAACGAAACCAGTTGATCCGAAAGCACGATCTCCCGCGCCCAATACTCCTTATTGCCGCTCTTATTGCCCCGGCAGCGGCGATTTTCTATTTCAACGAGGCGATTGCCGACACCCAATGTCACCCCGCAATGATTCGCCCTCTTCAGTTTGGCGAGTTCTTCTTGCAGTTTTTCGGCTTTTGCCCGCTCTTGGGCTTTATAGGAAGGACGCAGGCGCCACTCCGGCATGATTCTTTGCGCCGACTCCCGCACGCGGGGGTTTGGGTGATTGAAATGCTTTGGGGTGAGGCAGAAGACATCGATCAAGCCCCGATCGGTGAGTTCTCTGAGCATGCGCATCTCTTCGGGGTGATCTTCGAAAATGTCGAAGGGACCCGCGCCGAAAGCGATCTCGCAATCGAGACAAATACCGGGATATTCCTCGAAAATATCGCGGATGTGTTAAATCTCTATATGGCTGAATTCCGTATGGAAAACCTCTTCGCGATCGAAATCGGACCACACCTGATCCAAATGGAATGGGCACTCTTTCATCCGCCTATCCGGCATATAAGCATAGCTCACGCGACTACGGAACAGGTCAATATCGCAGCAGGCAAAATCGGTGCATTCCTTGCAGCATTCCAAGCCAAAATGGGCTTTGGGATTATCGCGGAGAGGATGGAGTTTCATCGAGCATGCCTTTGTATATTGTCCGCGTTGTGTGCCGGTTTAGGTTGCGCAAAAAATAAGGTACCACTTGCTCAGGGTTGGGGGCAAGTGGTCTGAACCTTGATTAGAAGGATTAGAGGATTGGCTTGATTGAGGGAGCGGAGATCACGGCTTTTTTGACGTTATAAGCAATCAGACTGGTGCATGCGGGCTGTGTCCTCACCGCTAATTGTCTGAACCTTGATTTACTCGATTATTGGATTACCTTGATTGGGGGAGCGGAGATCATGTCCCTTTTGCTCTACGAAACAAACAGACGCCCCCATGCCGAATGTAGCGGCATGGATACAATAAAGCATTTTCCAAGCACCGGCGTAGCTCCGCCACGCGGAGCGAAGACATGAGCTGGGATCTAAAGCGATGCGCTGCTCCGCACTGCTCCGCACTGCTCCGCACTGAACCTGTCGAAGTGAGCCTGCCGAAGTGAGCGAAGCGTTGCATTGAGCGATGTCGAAATGTCGAAGCGGGCTCGGAAGCAGCCCTTTCCATTAAAAAAAGAAGCATAATTGTCTGAACCTCTTCCGTAATCACCATCATTTTTCATTCTTCCTCATCCTGCTCATCCTTTCATCCAGACCATCCTGATCCTGACAATTTATGCAAAGGCATTATAGATGCATGCTCCTCGACTTATGCCGGTGTTATTATCTCGACCAAATTAAGTGCCAGGCATTATATTACGGCACATGGAAGACATGCAGCTCAATAATCCGCACGACCTGTTTTTCAAAGAGGTTTTTGGGCAAAAAGAGGCGGCGCTTGGATTTTTTCGTGCGTACCTTCCATCCGAGGTCTTTGCCCTTTTGGAACCCGATTCACTCGAGCGGGTAAACGCGGCGTTCGTGGATCAGGAGTTGACCGAGCATTTTTCGGACATTCTGTATGCGGTATCGATCCAGGGCATGCCGGCATACCTGTATTTGCTGTTTGAGCACAAGAGTTATGTCGATGAACAGACGCCGCTGCAGTTGCTTCGTTACATGGTGCGGATCTGGGAATCACACCTGAAAGAGGATCGCACGGCCAAGCGTTTGCCGGTGATCATCCCGCTGGTGCTTTACCACGGTCCTGAGCGATGGAAAGTGGGGTGTGACTTTCGGAACCTGTTCGAGGTCAATGAGGTCCTCACGCGGTATATCCCTACGTTTGCCGCCGAGATCTATGACCTATCGCATCTTCCCGACGAAGAGATCAGGGGGGAGTTGTTGGTGCGGGCCTCCCTATTGGTAATGAAATACATTTTCGATCCCGCACTAATCGAGCATCTTCCGCGTATATTGCTTCTCTGGGAAGAGGTTGCCCGGGCGAAAGGGGCCAAGGAGTGTCTCGAGATTGTGATCCGGTATCTTGCGTCGACACTACCGGCCGAAAACCGGAGCGATTTATCCCGCGCGGTGGTGACGGCTATCAAAGAAAGTGAGGTTATTATGCCTACAATTGCACAAAAATGGGTTGA
>WJJU01000150.1 GCA_014729595.1 Chitinivibrionales bacterium | reverse complement strand
GGCAAGGTGTGTACGGTTCGCACAAAATTCGTAACGCCGGTCCGCCAATCGGCAACGTACACACCGGCGGAATCGAGGTAGACGATGCGGTTTCCGTCGGCGGTAAAACGCGGTGAACAAAAAGAATGGCTGGTTCCGGGAACGAGCGGCCGTTCGGCTCCCCCGCGCGTGTCCCATCCCATGAGATTTCGCGGGTGCGAGAATTGGTCTTTCAAATGGGTGGGCCGCACCCACGCAACGCGCACCTCTCGTTCGCCGACGGCACGGTATACTTCGTCACCCGTTGGCAAAGAGCCTTTCACTTTAACGAAACAAACAACCACACAGAACGTGGTCAAAATGAGAGTGTGTCGTAGTATCATCGATATCGAGATTTCCGTTGGCTTGAAATGGTTCACGTCGAGAGTCTCCGAAAACGGTTTGGTAAAATATGCCCGGACAACGAACTACTCCGAAACGCCACTGAGTCGCGCTCACGAATGGTAGCGAGACCGTGTTCGCCGCGGCGTGAGCCGGGCCGACGATATATGCCGAATTGTAGTAGCTTAGTGCTGTGTATCGCTTGAAACCGCGCTTAGTCGCCGGGGATCGTTGGTTTCCGCACGGCGAGGGCGCCAGGGAATAGCGGAATTATTTCAAGGAGCCGTAACGCGGCGGGAAGCACGGAGACCCGGCGACCGGGTGCGGGTTTACGTGTTACACAGCACTAAGAGCCTGGCCTGAAACGCCTTCCGCGGTCGCCCGGCCGCGAAGGCCCCCGCCCGCGTCAGGCAGCTTCGTCAAAAGACCAAGGATACGCCTGCATCGCCTTCCGTGGCGGCTTTCTTCTCGCACGGGCTTGGTGCGACGAAGGAGTTTTGGGACAGGCTCTATGCGTCTATTCATTAGTCCATGCGTCTTTCCCGGTGATTTTTTGTGCAATCACCGCGGCCAAAAAGGCCGGATTGCCCCAGAGATACCGTTTCGCCATACGCCGCGGTTCGAGAAGAAAACGGAAGAGCCATTCGAACCCGGCCCGGCCCATCCACGCCGGACACCGTTTCGTTCTGCCGGAAAGGAACTCGAACGCGGCGCCGGCGGTCAGATACACTTTGACGGCGAGTCGTTTGTAGTTGTCGTGTATCCACCGTTCCTGAAGAGGCATTCCGAGCCCAACGATAAGGATATCGGGACGGGCGTCATTGATAAGCTTAATGATACGATCGTTTTCCGGGCCTTCCTTTTCGAAGAAACCGTGGTGAACGCCGGCTATCCGAAGGGCGGGATTGGCGGCGAAAAGATGTCGGCGGTCGCCCGCGCGCATCCTTCCGGTCCGCCAAGCAGGAACAGTGAATGACCGCGTTCGGCGATGTGTCGCGCCAGGGGGAGGCCCCAATCCGCCCAGGCTATGCGCAGGGGGATTTTGTGACCAAGCAGTCCGGCCGCCCACACGACTCCCGCGCCGTCCACGCGAACGATAGCGGCCCGGTTGTATAACGCAAGCAGCCAGGGATTGGCCCTGGCGGTATTGATGTCGTGAACATTGCCGGACAACACAAAAGCCGGCCCGCCGCTTTCGACCAAATGGCTGATCCGTTCGTGCAACTCGGGCATGGTCGCGGGCGTCACAAACGTTCCGGCTATTTTTAGTCGTCCCGGCCAGCCGTTCGTTTCCGATTTCAAGGTGTCCTCGATGGTATTTGTACGCGCCGCCGCCAAGGCGGTACGACATGATGTTGATCCGTTCATTATGTCGTATTGCCTTCGTTCAATCCATTTACCCGTTTTCGGCTACTCCGCGAGTTCATACCAGCCGTCACGCTTGTTCCGCATAACCTTATGTAGATAAATTCGGTTCCGCGTATTAGCGTTTTATAAATGAGATGTTAGTTTTTTTTTAGGATCCGGACCTCAAAATTCGGAATCGCTTCAGATCATAGCCGGGGAAGGAATGCCGCGTTTGAGGGAAATGAAAAAAAATCACGCTTCGTCCCACGCATTATCCATCTTATTGGCCTTCGGCCGTCCGGCGGGGGAAGGGAACAACGAAGACCATTCTTCCGCTTCGGACAGCGGTGAAGGGGTTGAATCCTTTTGCTGTTGTGAGAACCGTCGTTCGTTCTCCACAGTGGCGCGACGGTATCGGAAACCGTCTTTCGGGACGACACGGCGCACGAAGCGTCGAAAAAGATGAAGAAGACGCCACTACTATTCACCAGTGCGGAGCCGCCGAATTTCGTCCGAGGCGTTAGCGGCTTCCCGCGTTGCCCGTTTTTGCGCTACGGGTACTCAAAGCGCCAAAATCCATGGATCCATCCCCGGTAGATAATCGTTCCAGAGGCCCTGCCGTTTTGCTCGATGAGGCTGTAGAAGCCGGGAAAACCGAATCGGAGCCTTCACGCACAACCGCGGATGAGGTGAGTGTCGCGATAATCACGCGCAATCGCATAGCCGATCTTCGTGCCGTATTGTCGGAACTCAACGCTCAGCAATGGGTACCGCGAACCATTATGGTGATCGATAATGCATCGAGCGATGGTACGGCCGGCGCCGTTGTACATTCGCACGAACATTGGCGACCTGGCGTACAGAGCCGATACGAAACGGCGCAACGAACACTTTTCACTCGGCGCCTTGCTGCGACAACGAATACCATCCCGCTGGTCGCCAGGAAAAAAGGCGCTGTTCGTGGTATTGGTTGCGGCGGGAGTCATTATCGGCAAATGCGGGTATCATTATGCCGGAATCTTCTACAATCGCCGCGATTCGTGAACGCGTTCGAACATTTGTTTTCCGTTTCGCCGTGCGGACTTCCGGCCGCGGACATGTGCGGGGATTTTCGTTTTGGCCGGGGGCGACCGAGCCGGATCTGTACGGTACGGTCGATGCCGTTTACGCTCTCTACAAAGGATAGGCATTTCCTTTTCTCCGTTCACGCCAGATCCGAATCTAAGCTGGCGACCGCCACCCTCGCGAACCCACATTGAGCATCTCGCATCGGCTTTTCTTGGGGTTGTCCGCAGGTATGTCCCTGTTCGAATATAGCTGATTTTGGCCCTTAGGGCAACGATTTGGGGGTTTTTGGTATGGCTTGCGCAAAGGCCACTCGGCAGCGGAGCGGTCTCAGACACATGATTTGTCGAAGTATCCCGGATCGTAGGTCAGTCCCGGGGGCAGGGTATCACCAAGCGCAACGTGCGGCGGTCCACGCTGCATGGGCTCCTTCCATCCCGACTCTGAGTCGGGACAGTGCCTAAGGACCCTCTCGACCACGTCGGGTAGGCGGTTCTGATCGATGAGCGACACGATCATCATCGTGCTCCCGCAGTCGGGACATTTCAAAGGATCGACCTCGCACACAAGCCGGATCAACGCCGCCCAAGTAAGCCTGAACCGAAGCTGTTGCTGGGTGAGCGGCTGCGTGGGCTCTGGAACAAGCGCTTCGCGCAGCACCTTCTGGCGCATGCCGCGACTGATGTCACTGCCGTTCCCCAAGGTAAGGAATACCAGCCCCGATCTATGCATCGGGGCTGTACCCATTGTGTCCCCTGCCTTGTGTTGCTATAGTAGCCGTAAGGCGGATCTGATGTTCGCCGTTGTCACTCCGTTCTGCTGCGCATGGTATTCCAGTGCCTTCGGCACTGAACCTATTATGTCCTTTGCGCGGTGTTGGGGATGTGCTGCGTCATCTCCGCCAGGACTCGGAGCACATAGATGTGCGGAGAGAACGGCCGAAGGCCGCCCGAAGGGCTGCAACCCGGATGGTTGCAGTGAACTCCAGCGGCTCGACCTCCCAAGAACTAAGAATGGGTTCGGCTGAAAGCCGGTATACCAAACGAAGCTGAACGGAGTGAAAACATCTCGTGGTTGCGAGGTATCCCCTCCATGACGGTCTGCTCCCCGGATTTCGGAAATGCCCAGCACTTGGCATGCGATGCCCGGTACACGATCTTACCGTCAGCGGTGCGTGTAATCATGCGTGCCAGCGAGATTGGGCAACGCGAGATGTAGCCGACCAGACGCGACAGGGCGGCCTGGTCGTTGGCTTCGATGCGCACCGAAGTGTCGACACTGAACCCAGACTCGGAGGCCATGGATGGCCGGAGAGCACAGCCGAAGGATGCCCGAAGGGCCGCAACCGGAATGGTTGCGGTGAATGCGGCCAGGTACGCATCGAACCTGCTGTCGCCTCATCGATCTTGTGCGAGTCAAGCAGCAGCGCAAACACGCGTTCTCGCCAAAACTCCTCGGCCAGGTGCATCTGTGCGTCCGGCAGTGCAACGAACTCGCCCGTCTCAAGGAAGACCCCTTCGGCAACCACGGAATGCACATGCGGATTGAAAAGCACAGAAGACACAATGGATTGATCCCGAAAGGATCGAATTCCTTATGCTTCAGAACGGAGTGACAATTCATTATGTTCCATTTTCATATAGCGACGGAGTGATTTCTATGCCTGGCGATGGGCCGGAAGTGAAGCAGACCTATTGGTACGAAAATGGCGAGTTGGTATATGATTGGCGAGAACTAGAGAATTATCCAGAAGAAAAT
>WJJU01000149.1 GCA_014729595.1 Chitinivibrionales bacterium | reverse complement strand
GTCCAGAAGCATGCGATCGTCAACATGCTGCTGAATAGGTTGCAGTTCGATTGCGGTTATGCCCAACTCTTTGAGGTACCGCACAACCGGAGGCGATCCGAGTCCGGCGTAGGTTCCTCGAATTTCCGGGGGCAAATCAGGATGAAGCTTTGTCAACCCTTTAACATGGGCCTCATAAATGATCGTTTTGTTCCATGATGTTTTCGGCAGGGCATCATGGTCCCAATCGAATGATTGATCCACTATGACGCATTTGGGAAGGAACGGCGCCGAATCCCGGTCATCCATGGTCAAATCCGCGGTTTCGCCGTTTTCTCCAATGGTATAGCCGAAGAGAACATCATTCCACTTAATCGTTCCGTCTATCGCCTTTGCATAGGGGTCCAGAAGCAGTTTTGAGGGATTGAACCGATGCCCGGCGGCCGGATCGTACGGTCCGTAAACACGATAGGCGTACAAGGTTGGCGGCCCGATTCCGGGCAGATAACAGTGCCAAGCGGAAGCGTCGCGTTCGGTAACATTAATAACCGCCAAAGGCGTTTGAGCATCGGAGGATTCGAACAAGAGCAACTCTACCCTCTCGGCATTTTCGGAAAACAGAGAAAAGTTGGTTCCTTTTCCGTCCCAGGTGGCTCCCGTCGGATAACGGCTGCCGGGCCATACGTCAATATTTTTCATAAGCGGCTCTTAATCCATCGCTTTCTCGGTGTTACGGCAATGACCTGTGCGGACGATGATGGAGTGAAGATAGAGTAATATAGCAATGGCCGCGCCAAAAGTGTAGGTCTTTGCGGTCAGGAACGTGGAGAACGCTTTTTTTTCGATACCGGCAAAGGCTGTTACAAAAACGGCAATATGTTGCTAAACGGGAGCCCCAATTAAACCGTTGGCGTGCGTATATCGCCGGCATGGATTTTGATAATGCGATTCCCCACTATACCGGCGATAAAAGACTCATCCCTTGGTCGTCGCGATGTCGGTGAGTGCCCGCGCGGCGCGGCGGCTTGATTGAGAAATGATATGATCCGTGCGATGATATATATCAAGTGTCCGACAAACTTGTGGGCTCTTGCCGTTCGTGCCGGAAGGTAAGAAATACGAATGGACAGAGCGGCGGGAAACACCATGAAAGGCGATCCAGGAGGAGGAAGTGCGTATGACCACTAGGGGAGCAGGAAGCGAAAAGCCCGGCAAAGCGGCTTCTGAAATCGGTTTGGGGGCGGATGAATTGGGTAGGGGTGCGGAAGGGAGAGTAGAGGTGATTACACCGGCGGGTGAAATTCATTCGGCAACAAGCGGCGGTCACCGCCGCGAGGGAGGGGCGATCCCTCAAGCCGATTCGGCGTTGCCCGACGGTTATGGGGACAATCATGTTTATATCATGGTGCGTGATCCTCACTGGCTCTTTTCGTATTGGGAAATACAAATCGGTCGTTGGAACGAAGTGCTCGGGCAACTGGGGGGGAGTTGGGACTCGGTGTCGACTATACTACGGGTATATGACGTCACCGAACAAACAACGTCGTTTGACATTTCACTTCCGCCCGGTTTGAGAAACTGGTATATCAACGTTTCGCCGAATCGCGGTTACTATGTCGAGATCGGCCTTCTTCATAAAGACGGGCGGTTTATTGCGCTGGCTCGCTCCAACACTGTCGTAACGCCGCGGGCGGGCATGTCGGATATTATCGACGAACAGTGGATGGGTATCGATTTCGAAGCGATGTATGCTCTTTCCGGCGGTTTCGAAGCCGGTAGAAGTTCGGCGGAACTCCAAAAGATGATGGAGGAACGCTTACAAAAAGCCGTCAGCTCCGGTTCCGGAGCCGCCGGAGTCGGCGGCGCCGTATCGAGCATATCGAGCCCGGTCAAAATTCCGAAACGCGGCTTCTGGTTTGTCCTTGACTGCGAATTGATTGTATATGGCGCGACCGAGCCGGACGCCAAAGTGACACTCCAGGGTAAGGAAGTAAAGCTTCGGCCGGACGGGACATTCTCGCTTCGTTTCGCGTTGCCCGACGGACATTATAACCTCGACGCAACGGCGGAATCGGCAGACGGAATCGAGAAACGGACGATTGTTCCGGTTGTAACCCGTACAACGCACACACCGGAGCCGATTGTATTGTCGGATACGGATGTGGAATTGCAGTCGGCGTCTTAGAACGATATCATCCACAGCGCATTTCACCATCTATTGAAAGGATACACCGTGGAGAAGGGATTCCTTGCAATTGTTTTGCATGCTCATCTACCCTATGTGCGTCATCCCGAGCATGACTATTTCTTGGAGGAGCAATGGCTCTATGAAGCAATCACCGAGACCTACATCCCCTTGATACATCTTTTTGAGGGGCTTGAACACGACCGGGTTCCGTTCCGCGTTACGATGTCGTTGACACCTACCTTGACGGCGATGCTGTCGGATGAATTGCTTCAGCAACGCTATGTGAAGCATATCGATCGGCTGATCGAGTTGGCGAGCCTGGAGGTTGATCGAACTCGGTTTCAGCCCGCCTTTCGAGAGACCGCTTTAGACTATTACTGGCAGTTTACACGTGCTAAAGAGACGTTTTGCGGCTCGTATGGGCGTAATCTTGTGGGGGCGTTCAAAGGTTTTCAGGACAGGGGCCGCCTCGAAATAATCACTTCGGCCGCTACGCATGGTTTCCTCCCCCTTGTTAGAACCGACGCCGCCGTGCGTGCACAAATCGGGGTGGCGGTTGAACAGTACCGTAACACGTTTCATCGCAATCCGCCCGGGATTTGGCTGCCTGAGTGCGGCTATTTCCCCGGCGTCGATGAAATGCTTCAGGAACACGGTATCCGCTATTTCATTACCGATACGCATGGAATCCTTCACGCCTCGCCGCGTCCTAAATACGGTGTTTACGCACCGTTATATTGTCCATCCAAAGTTGCCGCGTTCGGACGGGATCTCGAGTCTTCAAAGCAGGTGTGGTCTTCCGTAGAGGGATACCCGGGAGATTATCGTTACCGGGAGTTTTATCGCGATATCGGATTCGACCTTGACTATGATTACGTTCGTCCCTATATTACGGCCGACGGAATACGAACCAATACGGGTATCAAATATTACAAAATTACGGGGCCTACGAATCATAAGGAACCGTATTCACGGTCGGCGGCTCTCGAGGCCGCGGCGGAACATGCGGGCAATTTCATGTTCAATCGTGAAAAGCAGGCAGAGTTTCTTAACGGGTTTATGGGCAGAAAACCGATCATTATGGCGCCGTACGACGCCGAATTGTACGGACATTGGTGGTACGAGGGTCCGGCATTTTTGGATTTTCTTATTCGGAAGATAGCTTATGATCAAAACACGATTCGCTTGGTTACCCCGACGGATTACCTCAAAGAATATCCCGTCAACCAGGTTTCGACCCCCTCGATGTCAAGCTGGGGCTGGAAAGGATACAGCGAGACCTGGCTTTCGGGAGCCAATGACTGGATTTATCCCCACGTACATAAGGCCACACTGCGGATGAGCGAGTTGTCGGACCGCTACGCCGGTCGTAACGGCGGCATTCGGCGGGCGCTAAAACAGGCGGCCCGTGAGCTTTTCCTCGCGCAATCCAGTGACTGGGCTTTTATTATGCATACCGGCACTATGGTACCTTACGCCGTGAAAAGAACCAAGGAGCATCTTCTTAATTTCAACGCAATATACGAAGGGCTCAATGCGGAGAATCTGGATATGAATTGGATCGGTGAACTCGAGAGCCGCAATAATTTGTTCGAATCGGTGGAGCCGGCGCTGTTTCAATCCTGACTCGACCACTCTTCATTCGACGGACCGTTCCTTTTCCGGTAAGCGGAGAGGGGCGGTCCGTTACCGTTTCAGCTTCGCTCGAACCCGCAAGATCGTTTTTGCT
Source organism: Chitinivibrionales bacterium (assembly GCA_014729595.1). Taxonomy (GTDB): domain Bacteria; phylum Fibrobacterota; class Chitinivibrionia; order Chitinivibrionales; family WJMI01; genus WJJU01. Next base: position 1,768 of record WJJU01000149.1, on the reverse strand, counting down.
TGCTCCGGGTACAATGTTTGCTCGATTGTGATGGGGAATTATTCAATCGAATGCCGTGTGGCCGCTCATGCGGCTACGATAAGCGGGGGACAAGGACGGAACGGCAACGGTACTAATCAGCCGCTTGTATATTACCCACTTTTGTTTCCTCCATTGAACGAACTCTGGCGCACTGAGAAATTGTCTGAGGCGGCAGCGCGCAATTGATGAGCCGGGCCATGGAAAAGATTGTTCTCATCATTGATGATACCAACATTCCGGCCAAGTTGCGGGATCTGCTTGAGCCGAAGTATCACATTGCAATTGATACCGCCCATGAGGTTCCGCCGTCCTCCTTCGACATCTGCATTGTTGATCGTACCAACCTTGAACGCTCTCTTGAACTGCTGATGGAGCGCAAGCGACATGAAGAGCCGGTGTTGCTGCCGGTTCTTGCCGTCGGTTCTCGAGAAGACGTTCACTATCTCCAACGATATGCGGAAACCGCCGTCAACGAATTTTTGACAACACCGCTCGACGATGCGGAGGTGGGTGTCAGGATAGCAATGCTTCTGCGGGCGCGACGGCTTTCGCGTGAACTTCGACGGTGTAACGATGCGGCGCGGGAAGAAGAACAGCCTCGTCTTCCACCGGCGGTTGAAGCGCGTAATGTCGGCTTGTGGGAGTGGGATATACAATCAAATGAGGTCTTTTTCTCCCGCCGGTGGAAAAGGCAAATCGGCTACGAAGAGCACGAAATTCCCAATAGACTGGAAGAATGGAAAAGCAGAATCCACCCGGATGACCTTCAACGGGTTCTCCCGATGAATATGGCGTTTATTGAGAATCTCACGCCCGATTATGCAATTGAGTACCGTTTCCGCCACAAGGACGGTTCGTACCGACGGATTCAATTATGCGCCTCGGTTGTTCATGATAAAGAAGGGCGGGTGGAGAGATTCCTCGGGATGCACATGGATGTTACTGAGCGTAAACGGGAAGAGGAAGTGCTCAAGGGGAGGCTGAGATTTTGTGAGCGAATCGCTGGAATTCTGCCGCTGGTAATATATGTCATGGATTTGCGTACAAGGAAGAACACATACATAAATCGTGAAGTTTCGGTGGTTCTCGGTTTTTCCCCCGAGCACATGCAAGCAATGGGGGAGCATTTTATCGGTACGGTAATGCACCAGGATGATCGCCCCCGTCTTGAAAAGCATTTGAAGGAACTGATTACTCTTCCCGACGGCGCTTTCAAGCAATTCGAATACCGAATGCGCGCGGCTGATGGTACATGGCGTTGGATCATGGGGCGTGACACCATATTTGAACGGGATGACGGCGGTGTGGCGAAGAGTATTCTGGGTACGGCTCTCGATATTACCGAGCGCAAACGGACGGAAGAGAAAGTGTGGGAGCAGCGGCGGCGGCTGGCGAACATTATTGAGGGAACACGAGCGGGTACGTGGGAGTGGAATGTCCAAACCGGAGAAACGGTGTTCAATGAGCGGTGGGCGGAGATGGTCGGCTACTCGCTTTCGGAGCTGGTTCCCATTACGGTCGAGACATGGCGGAATTTGATGCATCCCGATGATCTCAGCTCCGCCGAAGCTCTTCTTGCGCGGCATTTTTCGGGCGAACTTCCGTACTACGAATGCGAAATGAGGTTGAGGCATAAGGATGGTCGGTGGATATGGGTACTTGACCGGGGCAAATTGGTGTCCAGAACGCCCGAAGGCAAGCCGCTCATGATGTTTGGTACACACATCGATATCACGGCCCTCAAAGT
>WJJU01000148.1 GCA_014729595.1 Chitinivibrionales bacterium | reverse complement strand
CTCGCCGCCCAAATGCACGCTTCGGCCTTGATAGTAGGGCGTATAATCGTTGAGATCGACGCTAAAACCCGCCAGCGCCGCTACGGTGCGATACACCCGAACCGAAACCATGAGCTTGAGCACATCATATATCGAATGTTCGGGAGTGAGTACGCCCGAGCCATGATCTAAATCAAAACTGTATTCCAGCGAGCCCTCCACCAAATCGTTGTCGCCCCGGTATACAAGTCCCACTTTTCCGATTTTATCCCAAAATTCGATATCCAATGAATGGTGGATAAATGAGAATGATAGTGACAAATGCAGGGGAATAAAAAGGCGGGGAGAGAGCAGACCAAAACCGATACCGCCGCTCGCCACACTGGTGGTGGAATCCTTCGCTACCGTCCGCCCGTCCGCGCCTATGGTTGCAAGTAATCCGACGGCGCCGATTCGGCGATGGCGCGCCCCGGCACCGAATTGGAAACGAGGGCGCTCGAAAGCAAAATGGCTTTCGTAGCTGAAACCGCCCTCACTCGCTTGAGCGCTGGAAGAACCTACGTCGTAATCCCCCGCTCCCAGCACACCGAGACCCAAGGCGAACCGGGTACCGATCGGCACTATCGCCTTGCCTTCGGCCAACAGAAACCGCCGGCCCAAGGGAGTCACATTCGTTGCCAGAAACATGGCATTCGAATCACTCGCAATCACGGCCGGATTAGCCCACCAGGCTCCCTGGGTGGCCAAGTTCTCTAAATACGTTGTTCTCTGGTAAAAAAAGGAGAAATACTCGTGTGCCCGGCAGAAGCTGAACTGTGCAAATAGTGCAATCACCAGTATGAGCGGGCGGCGGTACCCTGGGCTCGCCGCTTTTTCGTGCCGCTTTTGCGACTTTAGTATTTTTGTTTTGCTATGTGGCACGTAGCGGTCCTCGATATCGGCTTACTCCCGCATACGGCTTATTCGCAGCTTCAACTTTGTTGCTCCGTCGCCGATATCGCGGATAAGCATTCGAATGTCTTTGATGGATTCGGTAAGGTCGCCGAGGCGTTTGCTCCAAAGCAGGCTCTCTTCGCTCCCCAACTTTTCGGTAAGAGCAGCCAAACCCGTCAGCACCTGTTCGAGCTCGGCCACAAATGCTTCGAGCTTGCTGATTCCCTCGCTTATATTGTTGATATATTCGGGCCCGAGAGCCGCCGCGGCATTCACGACCGTGCCGGTTGCATTTACAAAGCTACTCAGGGTATCGAGGCGCCACGTAAGATCGCGATGTCCCGCGACGGCAAAAGCAAGCAACCGGTCGGTGACAACCTCCACTCCTTCAACCACACGTTGAAACCTGTCCTTGAACGCGGGCTGGTCTTCGGTACCCACCATGAGTAGCATCGAAGCCCGGCTCAGCGAATCGACCGCCCCCCGGAGTTTCCAGGCCCGGCCGACCCATTCCGAAATGCCGGGATGAAACGCTCCATTGAGCGTATCCGCAATCGGTACCGTCGGCCGTGAGGGGTCACCGGGTTCTATGGATATCATCCGATCACCCATTAAGCCGCGATCAACATTGTTGATTATATATCCCCGATGCACGTCGAAAGGTTGAAATGCGCGTACGCGGACCGCGACTTTGCCGTTTGAAGGTGAAATCGACGCTACTTCGCCGACGGTAATTCCTTGTACTTTGACCGGATCATCAATCCGCAGGTTGCCGATGCGATCAAAACGTATCACACGATAGGTGGGAGATGCATTAATGATATGGGCGACATATAACCATGTTCCCACCAGTACGGCAATCAGCGCCGCAAGTATCGGATAGCCAATTGTTCGATCATCCATATCCAGGAAAGATAGCTCTTCGACAACCGATGCGCAAGGATGAATAGATTTTGGCGGGCCTGATGACCTGATTTGCATCGCAGGTGGTCGGACGAGCTAAATCGGTAAAGTGTTTCATTCGATCTGCCGATAGTTATGAGTAGTGTGGGGTTAAGGTGCGGGGTCGCTGAACAGTGCCCCGTTTCACGGAAAACCGAGGAAGCGGTTATGGGCATTTCGATGAACGGCCCGTCGGGGATCGATACGGCGTACATCATTGATTCTCTCGTAGACGTGGAACGCAACCGTGTTCGCGTGGTCGAAGAGAAGATCGATGCTTACG
>WJJU01000147.1 GCA_014729595.1 Chitinivibrionales bacterium | reverse complement strand
GCGCCATTTGTCATAGTCTTTCGGTGCACGCCGCCATGAATCACCACCGGGCTTAGTGCTGAGTGCCGCGGGCATAAAATCAAGTTCGATCATCGGTTTGCACCCATGGGCAACGTACACATCATAGACCCGATCGATTATTGTCCAGTCATACACGGGGTTGCCCGAAGCATCTTCGGTATACACATTCGTGGATCCCCGGAATGGGCTGCCGAGTCCGTCACCCGATGTAAAAGCGTTATGGTTCCTGATGTAAAACGGACCGTCATTGAGTCCGGCAATAGAGTCAAATACCCTCTTGCCTTGTGGAGTATAGGTCCAGTTGATCTCATCGAATCCAATGGAACGCCAAATTCGTCGCATAGCACCGGTCGGACGATTGGCCATTACATCGATGGTTACAGTAGCAGTGTTGGAAGGCGAAGTCATATAGCAGCTCCTTGGTTGGCAATTAGCATGTGTAAGCGTAGCGCGTGTACCCCGAAATCCACATGGAGCGCGTCCGGTTTCGTGGAATGGGTCAGTGTGAATAGTCGTTTGAAGGTTGACGGCCATCCGCCGCCGATATAAAGAATGTGACCGGTAATGATTAATGCTTTGCCCGAGGATAAGGACACCGCGGCGCCTTCTATGTTCGATGGTGTTCCCCAACGAGAATGGGGTGTCCTCCGGGTGACCCATTCGTTAAAAGCTCCACAACCAACAAGCGGCACCGTCATGTCGGTTTGGATATATCCGGGGCCTATTCCATTGACTCGGATCCCATGGCTCGCCCAATCGACGGCAAGAGCCCCAACCAACCGGCGTATGTCGTCTTTTGACGCCGGACTATGTTCTTGGAGTTTTTCGCGCGCCGCGGTACATTCTTCAGCATTCCGTCCATGCATACATACCGTCGCTTCCGCCCGAGCAGGTCCCTGAGCAATCCCCAGCCCAATCCCGGTATTTTCGCCGGTGACAAGTGCCCGCTTGCCCGTCTTGTTAAAGAGATTATTCGTCATATATCGGTCCTTTCGCGCGAGTCATGCGAAAGTCGGATCGCTAATCGCTAAATCATACCGTCTGCTTTCGGGAGAATGGGCGACGAGCACCCAGAAATAGGTACTTCTAACGCCAGGTGTACCGACGGTTGGGTGATAGCCTTCCGGGGCAATGACACAGTCGCCGGTGGAAACGGGATGTATAACCTCGAACCGTCCTTGTTCACGGGAACTGAAATGGAATGCGCGTTTTGGAAAGGGGATATCAAAATAACAGTATATCTCCTCGAGGTCCCGTGTGTGTTGGTGCGGCGGCCAGCTTGTCCAGCCTCCCGGGTGCCCCCTGGTGATTCCCGCGATCAACCGAGAAGCGCAAATCTCCGGGTTGACCGTCATGAATACCTCTCTCTCAAAAGGTGGGGTTCCATGGATCTGGTGAATCTCGCCAATCGGCAGCGTCCAATCCAGAGGACGAACAAAATACTCCCCTTTTCCATCAAAAGGGCCGGCCCCGATATACAAAAAGGAATCGGTCTTCGCGGTAATCACCAGCTCCGTATCACCGGGTGCATACAACGAATCCCCTTGACAAAGAGCGTCGACTCGTGAGCCATTCTTTACGACAATGCTCCCGGAAACGCAGTAAGCGCACAACTCCCTCTTGGGGAAATGAATTCGCTCTTTGTGGGATGAGGTCAGATTCAGGCGATACATCCACGAAATAGTACAGGCACTATTCTCCGGAGAGACAATTTCATGAAGCCCTGGTGTGGTGGGGCTCGAAAATTTCCATTGTGAGGGGTGGTTGTTTGGAACGTCCATAATTAGTATTCCTTGCTATTCTTGGTTTTATCGGCCCGGCGGCGGCTTTATTTCCGCTTCCGTTCCTATCTCAACTATTTGATCGTAGGTCGAATGACACGATAATTCAATTACTTACTACTGCGAGCAGGATTGCGGTTAATTAATGGCGTGTGACCTGACCGTTAGGTCTGGTTTTCCCTGGTTGGCCCCTTAACACAAATTGTCCTCGGAGTAATAAATAGACGTCAACCGGATTTCTATTCCGAAAGCGCGGCAGGTGCCCGAGGCTTTTTCGGTGACTTATCGCATGGTGGCAACACTCCCACAAGGGCCATCCCTCTTTGAGCGTCGCTAACAATGGAATTTTTGGATTCGTGCATACATTTTAATGACGCATTTGGAATTCTTAGGCTCGTTTTGAGGCCGTTGCGGTATCGCCACGGACGTCCAACACCATGAGAGCCAATACCTCGCCTATCGTCGGCTACAAGAACGTCCAATACGGCTTGTGCTTCGAATTCGCTCAGACCGTCGAACTCAAACACATGCCGACGGAAACCCGTCGATTAGGTCACTCTGGCCAAGGTCTCCATGTGATTACCTCTGTTGGTATGGGATTACCTATTTTGCATATCATGCTGAGACTAATGGCTTGTTCTGTACAAATATACCACAAAAAACAGCTTTTTGGGCTGATCAAATCAGGCAAAAACTTGGCAAAACATGCTGGTTTGGCGTGCAAGGGGGGCTGTTTGGGAAGGATCGGAGCGATTGCGGACTGATTGCAGGTTATTGTTTTCGGACAGGTTTGTGTTTCATCAGGGTCTTCAATGTTGTAGCCACACCCATCACTTTTGGCAGCTCGAGATTGTCGAGAATGGAATGGTGTACGCCGAGATTGGCTGCGAATCCCGCACGTTGTTGGGTGGCTCCATGGTACTCATCCCCCATGAATTTGTGCATAGGTTTGTTTATCGGGAGAATGCAACACGAAGCATGTCGTTGAAATTCGCAATGGATCACCAGTCCATATTTTCGAAACCATATTGGATTGGTCCATCATCGCTGAATACTTCGCTTGTGGCCATCCTTGCTCGTCTTGTACCTCGGGGGCGATCCGAGCGATTGAGGGATCGCCCCCTTGTAAACTATACGATGTCCGCACTGGTTAATACCGTTATTAACAGCCACGAGAAAGCGGTAGTATCGCCTTCACGTATCGCGACCGCCCAAAAAGTATACGATGCGGTCGTTGAATGGGACACATGGCCTATTCGTATCGAGCAGATCAGTAGTCGGCTGGGGATCTCGGTAAGCAGGATATCGCATGCATTCAGTGAATACTATGGAGAGGCGCTCAAATCCTTTATCGATCGTACGCGATGTGAACTCGTAACCCATCATTTGCAATTCTCCGACATGTCTATAAAAGCAATCGCAATTGCCATGGGGTTCGATGATGTCCATGGATTGTCTCGTTTTTGCAAACGAGTGGCCGGATTGAGTCCTAGGCCGTTACGCCGTAAACTGAGAGGCGAGCTTTCATGATGTCTTGAGTTAAAGAATGTAGAGCCAGTCTCAACCGCCAACGGTCGAATACCGCGCTAATTAGTATATTTTGGGCGGGATTGAATAGATGGGGCCATGCTTCCCGTGAGAAAGGCATTTTACGTGCGGATCATATTGCTGTCGTTATCTGTCGCGCTTTTTGGATTTTTGGCGGGCTGTACTACTGTAGTGCAAAGTGATAAGAGGGTCGATACCACCCGTAGCATACGGATCGCACCTAATACAACCGTAAGCGCTCTCGGGGCGGTAAATATGCATGTTCCCCTTTTGGTGGATCATGTGGATCTGTTTCCATCGGGATTTATGATTCGGACTGCTGAATCGATTGTGTATATCGACCCCTTGGTTGTCGATTCGGCTGTCCCCGCCGATTATATTTTGATCACCCATGATCATGCGGACCATCTGTCGTTGCCCGATATCAAGCGAATACATCAGGAACGGACGGTAATTGTCGGACCGCCGATCGTGGCAAAAAAGCTTGAGAACTATACGGTCAAAGAGATCAAGCCCGGCGAGCGAATAAAACTGGGAGACATACAGTGCGAGGCGGTTCCCGCATACAACACTAATGCGCTTTTCCTGGGTATCCGCGCTCATCGCAAATCGGAGCATCATGTAGGATATATCATAACGACCGACGGTGCTCGGATCTACCATGCCGGCGATACCGATTTTATCCCCGAAATGAAAGAAATCAGCAATATTACACTAGCGCTTTTGCCCATTGCCGGGGCCAAATTGACTATGTCCACCGAGGAGGCCGCTTCCTTCGTGAACCGTTTCAGACCCAAAATGGTTGTGCCCATGCACTATCAAATGGGAACCGATGAGCCGGAGAAATTCATGCGCCTCGTGGAGGAGCCGACGAAAGTGGTTTTGATGGACCGTCCGGCGCCGAAGTAAGCTCGATTCTTCGCTAATTTCCCGATTCTACGGCCTCCCACCCATAATCAACATAGCGCCACGAGATCGAGTCTCCCTCTACGTCGAAGACCATAAAGCCCTCTTCGAACTGATCGCGTGGTCCTCGCCACCATGAGCCGCAGACGGCACCGCCGGTGATAAATGTGGTCGAACCGTAAGAGATCTGCTCTACCAGGTGCAGATGACCTTGCAGGACAAGGCGAAGATTATGGTTTTCAAAAAGTTCGAGAAGTTCTTTGGAATTGGCTACGGCCAAATTCGGCGGTAATGGTTCGGTGCCGCCTACGGTAATCTGTTTGTATGCTGAAACCAACGGAATATGAAGCATGACGGCTATAGGCGTGCCGGTGTCTATTTCCGCCAAATCATCTCTGATCCACTGAAGCTGCGCGCTGTCAACGGCACCTATATACGTGTTTTCCGGCGTAACACCAATGTCGTCGAGCACCATAAAGTGCCAACCTTTGTGGTCAAATGAGTAGTACGTTCGGCCTTCCCTCACACGCCGCCGATACATTTCTTTGCCGTACTCGTTGTGGCGTGCACCTACCTTACTCGCGGCACCGACAGCGAACAGCTCATGGTTGCCTATCGCGGTGTAAACAGGACTTTTGAACGAGGAGCATTGAGCGGTAAACATCTCGTATTGAAGGACCGAACGGTCGTAGGGTGCCTTGAATGCGTCCATGATAAGATCTCCACCCAGAAGCACAAAATCGGGAGAGAGCGCATTTGCCGAATCGATCGCTCGGCTAAAACCCTCGGGTGCTCCTCGTTCAGGCTGAAGATGTATGTCGGTCATGAACACAAAACGGAACCGGTTTTGCGCTTTGTTCTCACAGGCTGTAAGCAGCAAAGCGCTCAGGAGCACCATCGCTACTCTTACATACGTCGTTTTCACCATCGAGCCTCCTTTGGGGAGCCGTTTCCAACTCTCAAGATATACAGCCGCCCCAAAAATTACTGTTCGCGGAGACTATCCGCCATATTTCTTTTCTTAGCGGTATGTATACTTCACATTCAATGCCAAAAACTAAATCTTTGAGTACCATGAGCCGCTTGTAGCGGCGAAGGGGGGAGTGGAGGAGACGTGGTACGGTGGGGACTACGGGCTCTTCTAAGCGAGTGCGGACGTTGCTACCGGGTTTGAAGCTACCGCTCAAAAAGCTTCGGGGTGATGGCTGCGCGCGGTGTGCCGGAGGATCTCTGAAACGAGCGGGGCTACTGCTGAGCGTAACGATCAATGGCATCCGCGTATACCTCGGGTGGACGAAGGCCGGAAAGTGAGTGAACAACCTTTTCATCCTTCATGAATACCACGTGAGGTATGCCGCGTGCTTGGAATTTTCTCGCCAAGGAAGGGTTT
>WJJU01000146.1 GCA_014729595.1 Chitinivibrionales bacterium | reverse complement strand
TCACCACACAACGTAACACGTTTGCGTTGAACCAAAACACGCACATCTTCCAGAGGTACTTCGGGTAAGTCGGCCGTTATCACAAAGGCATCATCAGTTTCGTGAATATCGACCGCGGGATGTGCGCTCTCGGGTTCATGGCGTCCCCACGGCATATCAATCAGATCGAAAAACATCTCATCAATATGCTCTTCAAAATTCTTCCACATCCCCAGTTCTCTATCCGATCGAGCCATTCATCGCCCCTTTGCATTAACGCTCAACACTTAACGCATTCGAGTTCACATTACCTTATCGTGATTCCGCCCCATCCTTTTCGCTTCCGCAAGAGATGCTCCCGATATCGCTATTCCTCGGTACGGCATAACAACCCCACACGGACTCGGCCGCCAACCAATCGCGGCAACTAATCACCACCAAACCTACGGAACGCCGATTGATTTGCAAGTAACATGCCAATGCAAACCTATCGTGTATTTCGATTATGGCCGCGCTTAAATCACGATAGATATTGTCGTTCTCATGACGCCTTCCCGATAAACGGCACACTCTTTGCCTTCTTCACCCGGCATTGGCGCCGGCGGAACAAGGAACACTGCTTAGGCTAAGCGGTATTCTCCCAATTCAGCCGCCAATGCAAAAAAAGAACAATCCGGTTTACGTGGTTGTTTCGGAGGCCGCGGTCACGGCAATCGAGCGGGTTGCAACGGTCCGGCCGTTCACCGAGGCTCTCGAGTGACAGGCCGGACCGTTGCACCCTTGCGTCGACGGACCTCGTCGAGAGCGAACTATTAAAAGTCTTCAATCGCCGCGCGGCACCCGCACCAGCAAAAGCCGCCTAACTAATTGACGCACCCTACATGGATAAGGGGCCTCGTCGGATCGAGTTTTGGTATGATTATTGATGTACACAAAAGGTGGGAGGCAGGTCATGCATCGCGGGAAAACGGTCTTTTTTATCGAGCCTCGGGCAGGGGCCAATACCTTTTCGGGTTTCATGAGCATTCCGCTGTTGGGACCCGTGTATCTCGCCACGCTTGCGCGTCAAGCCGGCTACGACGCATGGGTTTACAACGAGAACATTTTGGGCAGGTCCGTGACCGATGATGAACTTGCACAGGCGGACCAGCTCTGCTTAAGTTGTCTTACCGCAACAGTCGAACAAGGGATCGAAATCGCCCAACGTTACCGGCGTGTACGTCATGCCCGAGGTCTTCCGGCTCTTGCGCATATCGGTGGAATTCATGCCAGTATGATGCCCGAAGATGTCGCACCGTACTTTGACCATGTGGTTGTGGGCGAAGGAGAATACATTATCGAGGGCCTTCTGGCCGGCGCGTACCAAGAAAGAATAATTCATGGTGAACCGGTGAATGATCTCGATACGGTTCCTATTCCGAACTTCTCTTTGGTTAAAGGTTGGCGGGGGCCGCGCATTACACCCGTCATGACATCACGCGGCTGTCCCTACGACTGCAATTTCTGCTCCGTAACCGAGATGTTCGGCCGAAAATACCGCGCCAAGAGTCCGGAGCGGGTGCTGAAAGAAATCATGCGGTATCCCAAAGGATACATCTTTTTTGTCGATGACAACTTTGCCGGAAACACTATACGACTCAGGCGGATATTGACATTGATGAAAGAACGGGGATTCGCGCGACCCTGGACGGCTCAATTCCGTACTTCGATCACGGAAGACCCTTCGTTGGTAGCCGAAATGAAAGCCCGAGGCTGCTACTGGGTGTTTGTCGGATTTGAATCGATCAATCCCCAGAGCCTCAAGGACCTCAGAAAGCGTCAGAGCGTCGAAGATATACAACGGTCGGTGCGCGTGTTTCATCAAAACAACATACGTGTCCACGGCATGTTCATTCTCGGCGGCGATTCCGATACCGACAGCGTATTCAGAACGACAACCGAATTCGTATGCCGACACAAGGTTGACACTGTGCAATTCAGTATCCTGACCCCCCTTCCCGGAACCCCGCTCTTCCGCAGAATAGCCGAGGAAGGCCGTTTACTTCACCGTCAATGGCGTTACTACGACGGCCTCCATGTAGTATTTCGCCCCAAGAATTTTTCCGCCGGTGAACTGCAGCAAGGGGTGATTTCGTGTTTCAATGATTTTTACACTTATACGCATGCGCTCAGCGATGCGATCTCCACCGGTATGAAGTCGATGATGGCGGCGGGGAAGCGCTTGATCACCCCGCGAGTGCCGTGGCCGAGCTTTTCGGGTCCTCTTATGAAATTCGTCGGACGCGGTTACGTAAAACAGTGGATTCGCGAGAATGCATCGTATGTGCGGTATTTGCGCGGCTTATGATCGCATAACGCGTGTGGTACAATAATGCCAAATTCCGCATATGCCTATGTGACAAATCTGTCCATTCAGCAGTTCTCCTGCCGGCAAGTTGTAGAGCAGCATCAACATAGGGCTGACCGCGAAAATACCTTCGATGAACTCAAAAACCAGTGGGGTCTGGCGGGTTTTTGCTCACGGAAGAAAAACGTAACCGAGTTTGCGGCACGGATGACACTACTAAGCTATAACCTCTGGTCGCTGTTCGTACGTTTTTTTAATATTGACACACACCAAGAGGCCAAAACGTCGCGCCGTGAGCTTATGCTTCTACCGGCAAGGCTCGTGAGAAGTGGTCGCCGGAAAACAGTCGCGCTTTCGGTTGCCGATGCTCAGTGGGAACGCATCAAACAGGGCTATGAGCGAATCTTGAGCCGGCTCAATTCAATTGCGCCGCGGTTGAAGTTAGGAACGCTGATTACGAATCTCGCAATCGGATTTCAGACAATTTCACCGCCGAAATCTGCATTCGACTGCGGAATTTAGGATAAATAGTGTTGGGGGACATACCATTTGACGGAGCGAATGTGGAGGATTTTTTTGCCGGCGGACAAGGAACACCACCTATGGGATAAATCAGAACGGTGGTTAGG
>WJJU01000145.1 GCA_014729595.1 Chitinivibrionales bacterium | reverse complement strand
GGTAAGCCAAGTTCTGCGACGATATGACATCGATGCAATAATTGCGAACATGGAAATGGTGGAGAGGGCAGGTGAGGACGTTACCTCTTTGATACAAAAAAAACGCGGAGCGGGGGTAATTCTCCTCGGCGAGGAAAATGACGAAGTTTCGGTTGAAAGATTGTCGGAAGCGGGCGCGGCGGATTACGTGAAAAAGCCGGTGCGTATCGAAGAGCTTCTCGTGCGTGTGGAACGACTTTTACGCGAACGCGAATTACGGGCGCAGCGCGATAGGGCCTTGCATAAACTTCACGAAGTACGCATTGAACTTCGAGACGCCTACCTGGATTCAATTAACCGACTGGTATTGGCTTCGGAATATCGCGACGACAATACCGGTGATCATATCGTTCGCATGGGACGTAGCAGTGCACTGTTGGCGGAGAAACTGGGTATGTCGAAAGCATACGTGCGAATGTTGCGCTATGCCGCGCCGATGCATGATGTCGGAAAGATGGGTATACCCGATAGAATACTGCTGAAGCCGCGAAGATTAACGTTAAGTGAACAGGAAACAATGAAATCGCATACGCTCATCGGCGCGCGACTTTTGGCCCACTCTAAATCCGACATAATTCAACTCGGTCAACATATTGCGCTGACCCATCACGAAAATTGGGACGGAAGCGGGTATCCTTGCGGGATAGAGGGGGAACGCATACCGATTACCGGAAGAATCGTGCGTTTGGTCGACGTATTCGACGCACTCATGTCTTCGCGGCCCTACAAAGACGCCTATCCTCTCGATGTCGCGCTAAAAATAATGGCCAAAGGGCGAGGAACCTGTTTCGATCCGGAGATCACCGACGTATTTCTTGAGAATGTAGAGGCACTGGTGAGAATAAAGGCGGAAGCGGCGGTGGAGCAACATACGCCGCCCAGAACATTTGCGTTCAGTCAAAGGGATCACGATGAAAATCCAGACATCTCACATGTCCCGTGACGAACGCTCGCAAGGCCTCCGGGACACAATTAAAGACACCGTTCCGCCTCAGTTGCTCGATCGCCTGTATGAGGGCGTCTATGAGGTTGACGGTGAGGGTACTATTCTGTTCTGGAATAGGGGAGCCGAAGAGCTTTCCGGCTATCCGCGGGCACGGATGATCGGGACAAATGAGCGGGAATCGTTGCGAATGCACATAGTACGTGAACCTCATGAAGAGGATCGTGTATGGACCGAAAGCATGGTTAAAAAAACGCTGGCGGATGGTGTCGGGCGAGAAGATGAATGTGCGTTTCTACACAAAGACGGACAATGGATGAGAGTTCGTGGACGTACGATTGCTTTGCGTAACGATGAAGGTGACGTGACCGGCGCTTTGATGGTGTTCTCCGATACCGTCGGCGCTCCTACAATGCGGAGGCGACTCAAGGAACTGCGTCGCCTGGCGCTTTCCGATCCGCTCACCGGTCTCGGGAATCGACGCTACGGGGAAATGAGCTTGAGAGTGCGTATTGACGAAATGAAACGGTATGGATGGCCGTTCGGGGTGTTGTTTATCGATTTGGATCAGTTCAAAAAGGTCAATGATACGTTCGGCCACGAAATCGGTGACCGAGCACTGAAAACGGTTGCGGAGACCCTGTCGCGCAATGTCAGACCATTTGACGTCGTCTGTCGCTGGGGAGGCGAGGAGTTCCTGGCCATTATTACGAATATAAATCTTCCCCAGCTTCTCGGCTTGGCCGAAAAGCTGCGGTCCCTGGCCGAACAAGCCACTTTCACCGTCGGCCCCAGGCAGGTTGCAATAACCATTTCCATCGGGGCAACCGTGGCGCGGGAAAAGGATACCGAGAAAACATTGCTCGAAAGGGCCGATCGCTTGATGTATATCGGTAAACGAGCGGGAAAAAATCGAGTGTATTCGGAATTATGAATACGACATGTCCGGCCCGAAAGAGGGCAAAGGGCATCGGTGACATGGTGAGGCGAGCGCTTACAATGTATGCGAAAAACGAAACGGAATCGGTTGGCGCATCGCCGCCGGCGGCTATTCCACCTTTATGATAACGTTACCTTTCTTATGACCTTTCTCGGGCTTTTTTTCCTATTGGACATACTGATATGCAAATGCCACATAGGCTCATGTCGCTTTGAAGGTTTCTTTTTGCCAATTCTCTACATTTTTCTCTGCATTTGAACGCATCATAAAATTCATCTCTATCAGTGCCAATACTCCATTTCTTCCCATTCGCAGCTTGTGCAGGACAATTACTGACACAAATAGTACAATTACCGCATTCGCTTTCAATTATTGGAGTACCCGTTTTGAATTCGAAATCTCCATTTTCAACCAATATCGTAGAAAGCCTTAACCTTGGACCATATTCTTTTGATATCAATAAATCCGTTTTCCCTATCCAGCCGATCCCCGCCTGGGTAGCCGCAAATTTGTGAGAAAACTCTGTTCTTAATGTATTTTCATATTCTTCATCCAATTCGTTTTTTTGAAGCGTTGGTTTTACTGTTTTGTATCCTATTGAAGCGGTCTCCAACACTTGCCCAATCCTATCTAGTTGCATTTCCAGTTTCGCATTTGTTTCTCTATATAATTCATTATATTCCGAAATCGGACCATTCGCAATAGAATCGATTATCAAATCGTCCAATCTTTTGCCGATAGAAATCGCATACTTGTATTTTTGGAGCTTTGCATCCAGTAAACCATGCATTTTTGCAAAGCCAATTATATGTCCTGGCGATGCTTTGATGATGTTATAAATTTTTTCTTGTATTTGCATTTTTTCCACCATTAAGGAGTAAATCCCTCTGCCATATTCGATAACCTAAACATAGCGTCGACCAACGTTATTACTCCGAGCACAATTTGTGTTAAGGGGCCAACCAGGGAAAACTTGACCTAAAGGTCAGGTCACACGCAATCAATTAGCCGCAACCCTGCTCGGAGTAATAAGTAGTCAATTCCGCAATTGTGCATAAACCCCCACCGTATCTTGTCGCCGGCCCACACGCGCGCATCGTAGAACTACCGCCGGCCGTTGGCGGCGCTACGAGCTTGGTGTAGCCTTTATCTAAGCGTTTCCTATTCGATGAACCATGACGGTACCGGCGAGCAATGCGAGTATGCCAGTATGGCCATAAAGAATGATTCGGTTAGGTCCTCCCGCAACGCTTTGAACCCAAAGACCGTCGATACGGAAAAGATGAAAACCCAATAAAGTAAGAGGAATATGGCGATCAAAGAAGCTTTGTTTGTAAGGCCAACAATGGATCTCTTGCTCACTCATTTTCGTTTCTTACGCCATACAATGTAGCATTCTTTTCGGGTGTTTATAATTGATTTTGCCCTATCGTTTTTTATGTGGAGCCATTTTTGACCCGCCACAGTGAAAACGAATAATACACCTGAAGTTCCGCCCAAACGTCATTGCGCTACATGATACCGATACCTTTGAGGCGACTGCCCGCGATACGCGACGGTTGTGATGTACAATCCCGGACTCATGCTTCGCTTCCGCAGATCGATAATCGGCCCGCGTATTTGCCTGCGAGGAATCCTCGTAACCCGACGCCCCGCGGCATCGTGCACCAGAACCTCATCTACATTTTGCCACGATACACCCGGAAGGTGAAGGAGGCCGTCGCGCATACCGGCCTTGTTGTACGCGCGGTAACGAGTTCGAGCCCATTCAATGTCAACTTCGTGATTCAAAAGCGTACCGACATGGTTGACGACCGCGCTCGCCAGACCCGTCACGTTGTACCCACCTTCGAGCGCGCTTACAATGCGACCTTCGCAGAATTCATCCGCAAGCGCCATCGCTTTACGGGTCATTTCGGCAAAACACCAGTCGGTCAGATCGAAACAGCCAAGGGTATCGTTTTGGCGACTATCGAATCCGGCCGATATAAGTATGAAATCGGGCCCGAAAGCGCGGGCCGCGGGGATGAGCATTTGGTCCCATGCCGCTATCATGTCGGCGTCCGTAGCGCCGCAGGGAAGGTGTACATTGATATTCAACCCGGCTCCCTCGCCTTCACCGGTATAATTTTCGTCGCCTGTGCCGGGATAGGCGCTACTATCATGGGTAGAGAAAAAAAGCACGCTCCCGTCATTGTAAAAAGCATCCTGCGTTCCGTTGCCGTGGTGATAATCCCAATCGATTATAAGTATCTTGGCATGACCGAGCAACTGAGCATAGCGCGCGGCGACGGCCACATTGGCGTAATAACAGAAACCTTCCTCGCGGCCGGAATTATGGGCATGATGGCCGGGCGGTCGTATCGCGCAGAACGCATTACGCACTTCTCCCTCGCTTACGGCCTTTACCGCCCCCAATACGCCGGCAACCGCCTGCTTCGCAACGGCCCCCGTCGTGGGTATCTGATCCACTTGGTCGATATGATTCTGGGTGTGGATACGCCTTATAAAAGGAAAAGGATCTTCGATCGGCGCCGACGGAGTGACTTTGGCGTTCAAGCCCGAAGCCTTCATCGAAAGCCGGATCTCTTCGAGCCGGTCGGGCGATTCCGGATGGCCGTCGTCAATAACGTGCTCCTCATAGAGCGCGTCGTAGACATAGCCGGTCCCCTTTGTGTCATGCCCTAAGGCCGAAACGGGTGAGGGAAGAGTGTGTCCTATGGCTGCAACGCCGGCGGTGGACGAAGCTTTCAGGAGAAATGATCGACGATCAAGCGGCTGTTTTTTCATAACATTTGCCTTTCTCGGGTTAAGAGTAGGAAAGCCTAAAACTTTACCACCAGGATCTCAAACAACGACCTGAAACCGCGCGCTTTATATAGAAACCTCTGCTGTCGCGTCGAAGGTTGCCGCTCCTGCTTTGCGCTCCGCGGGCGAAGTATGAATGACGCCGATTGAAAGCGCGGGGCAAGGTATGACACCACTTGATCAATAATCTACACTTCGCACGATAGCTCGTGTGGCGTAAAAGGCTCAATGGGGGGGCGGCTGATATGGTTTGTATTATACAAAGTATGGTAACCCCCCTTGTATCAAGGCCTTGCAAAGGAGGGTTTCGCGTACACTTGGGCTGCAATCACTCTTCGGAAATTCTCCGCTGTCCGCCCGATCCGGCATGAACAAACAAAAAATCGCATAAAGATCCGTGTTGGTTATATTTTTGGGGTGCCGCGAAGAGTGCCTTCGGGGTGAGTAGGTTCGCTTATAGAAAAATTGTCGGCGGAGTAATTGCAAAAATGAAGCCTTATTGCCGACCGACGGGCTCAAAGTAATTTAATCGTTTTAATGAGGAGTATTACGTGTTGCTGAAAATGTGGGGTTTGGGAGTTGTCTCACTTATACTGACTGTCGCCAACTGTGCCGCCTATAGAAACGATCCCTGCGTCCGTGCCGTTGAGCTGCGCAAAAAAGCTGATGAGGCGACGGGGGATGAACGTGCACTGCTGAAAGCTCAGGCCGAAGGGCTCGAAAAAGTCTGCGCACAAGAACAGAAAAAGCGCGGCGAAGAATACCGAAAATCCGAAGGTCGTAAAACAAAAATTTTGGAGAATCGGTGAGATTATCATATGCATTGGGACTATGATGCCATCTTAACGACAATTCCATGTATTGCCTTCGGTGCATGTGTTCACTTCGACCTATACCTCTCAGTTTGACCCCCGGTGGCTTCGCAAGTCTCGTCCACCATGTTTCATGCCTCCCGCGCTCCGCTCGCTGCGGCTCTCGATGCCACCGGGGAGTATAAAAGGTATTCTTTGTCCGCTCTCCCGGTTCTTTCGTCTAAAGCACCCTCAATAGCCCTAAGAGCCTATCCCGCCCCCCCTAGCGCCAGACTAGTGCGAAAGCGCTGAAGACATATCGATTTCAATGGCGCATAGCACTGGAATGCCGGAGTCTTTGGAAGCGAAGGCGACCGAAGCGCACCGCCACGGAAGGGGACACGGGCATTTCCGTGGTCCCGCATGC
>WJJU01000144.1 GCA_014729595.1 Chitinivibrionales bacterium | reverse complement strand
GTAAAACCGGGCCGGTTTTACCTTATTATACCACGTTGGGTGATATTATACAATGGTGGGGGCTTGCGCCCCCCGGAATAGAAACCCAATTTAGCGGAACATACGGAACATCGTAGGGATACGTCGTATGTCGTTGAAGGTGACGAACAAGAAGAGGAGTATGAACAGCAGAATCGCGATGCGGCTTATGATCATCTGATGCTTGAGCGACAGTGGCTTTCCGCGAATCGCCTCGAGCAAAAGGAACATCAACATACCACCATCAGTGATTACAAGCGGCATGAGATTAAGCACCGCCAAGTTGACTCCGATAAAGGCCATGAAATTGAGCACGGCTACAATGCCGAGAGTCGCGATTTGACCCGACATTTGCACGATACCGATAGGACCGGCAAGCTGGTTGGGGGATACGCGGCGCGAGATGAGTTTGCCGACAACATCGAAAATGCGCAGCGTGTAATCCCACGAGGTAGTCAACGCCTGCGGGACGGCGCCTAGCGGACCGTAGCGGACGGTTCGGGTCTTGGTTGCAACGGTCATCCCGAGTATATGACGCTGATAGGTGCTGTCATAGACGGGTGTTACGGTTACCGTGTAGGTGGAGTCGTTTCGAAGTGCGGTGACCGTTAGGGGGGCATCCGCCGTGTCATACGACGTAATCATGTCCGAGACGGTGTACCAGGTGCGCACCGTATCGCCGTTTATCCGAATGATTGTATCCCCCCCCTTGATGCCCGCTTTTGCGGCGGGAAGACCGGGGGTGACCGAATCGATCTCCGGGGGAAGGGAGAAGTAGATACCACTGTTGCCGACACCCGTCACCTTTCCTTCTTCGACGGGTGGCATTTCGAGAACCGCGGTTTTTTTATCATTATTGCGGTAATAGGTCAGCTCGTACGTTGCATCCATTCTCGACAGTTCTTCGGCAATCTCGTAGCCAGTCTCGACCGGTTCATCGTTGATGGCCGCGATACTGTCGCCCGGAGCAAGGCCCGCTTCGGCGGCGGCCGAACTCTGCGCCACATCACCCACGACGGGGCGTTCGAGATAAACCTCGCGCTCCATGCCGAACATGAAAGCACCCCAAAGAAGTACTATTGCAAGCAGATAATTTGCCGAAGGACCGGCGAGAGCCACCAAAGCACGTTGCCATATAGGTTTTTGGGTAAATTCATCGGGGGATTTCTCATGCTCATCCTCGGGATGCTCCCCGGCCATGTGGACATAGCCCCCAAAAGGAACGGCCCCGATACGGTATTCCGTTCCGCCAATCTCTTTGCGAAACAACGGATTTCCGAATCCAATCGAAAAGGCAAGTACGCGAACACCGCACGCCTTGGCGACCAGAAAATGCCCCAATTCATGTACGAAGACCAGTATGCCTAGTACCAGGAGGCCCAAAATAAAAATTTGTATCGTAGCTATCACTTTTTACCTACTCTCCATCTTTTGGTACGCGGCGCGCACCTTTTGGCGTGTCTCTTTGTCGATTTCTTGGATTTGTTCCACGCTTGTTACCGGTGAAGCGGTATGTTCTTCCAAAGCGCGCTCTACCAAAGCGGGAATTTGGCTGAATCCTATGCGTTCTTCGAGAAAAAGATTCACCGCAACCTCGTTGGCCGCGTTGAGTACCGCCGGCAAGGTGCCGCCGGCCCGACCCGCCTCAAGGCAAAGTCGCAGTGACGGAAATCTATCCAGATTCGGCTCTTCGAAGGTAAGTGAACCCGCCGCGGCTAAGTCAAGCCTCTTCGTTGTGAACGGCAGACGCTCCGGATAGCTCAGAGCATACTGGATTGGTAGCTCCATGTCGGGAAGTCCGCACTGAGCCATGACCGCGCCGTCTCGAAAAACAACCATTGAGTGCACGATCGACTGAGGATGAACGACAACCTTCAGGCGATCATAACCCATGTTGAAAAGATGGTGCGCTTCGATCGCTTCAAAACCCTTGTTCATGAGTGTGGCTGAATCGATTGTGATCTTAGGCCCCATCAACCATGTTGGATGATTGAGTGCTTTCGTCGGTGTTATCCGCTCAAATTCCTCGGCGGGCAACGTGCGGAACGGTCCTCCCGAGGCGGTTAGGACGATAGTTTCAATCGCATCGTGGTGCTCTCCGTTGAGGCACTGAAGAATGGCGCTGTGCTCACTGTCTATTGGCAGAAGCGTGCCGTGCCCCTTCGAAAGGTGCGCCCGTATGAGATCCCCACCGATTACCAGACTCTCCTTATTCGCAAGCGCGACGGTCTTTCCGCGCTCGAGCGCCGCTACGGTTGGACGAAATCCTACCGCGCCGACGAGAGCGTTGAGGAGAATATCGTATTGTGCTTCGGATACCAATTCTACAAGACCGTCGACACCAATGTGAACGCAAACATGCTTGGGCAGTTCCTTGCGCAACTTCCGTGCCGATTCCTCCGTGCCGATGCATATCGCGGTGGGTAGAAATTCTTTGGCCTGTGTAAGAAGACGCTCGGAATTTGTATTGGCAGCCATGCCGACAATTTCGAAATGCTCGATGAATCGGCGTACACAGTTGCAGGCACTCATACCTATCGAGCCGGTGGAGCCGAGTAGCAAAATTTTCCGTTTGTTTGTTTTTTCGCTTTTCATCAACCCAATCCGGGAATCAGGCTTATGGTCCAGAAATACAAAATGACCGTTGGTGCGGTGAAAAAAAGGCTGTCGAATCGATCCAGGATACCGC
>WJJU01000143.1 GCA_014729595.1 Chitinivibrionales bacterium | reverse complement strand
CCAAACACAAGCGCAAGAAGCGCCGACGCCAGAATCGTCATAAGAAGAGAAAAGTATAGCTTAGGCCTCCCGGATTGCAGAGAAAATTCATGTGTTTGCCGCTACATCCATCCGGCTAACACGGAAGTTTTTCTCCGCCGCAATATTGGGGAGCGGGACCCGATTCCGCTCCCTTTTTCGTGGATCTTGCCTTCTGCGGGCAAACCGGCTCACACCCCCTACCGCAACCATGGCCGAACTCCAGGGCATAATTACCGGTATTACCTACCAGAACGAAGAGAGTGGCTTCACGGTCATGAAGTTGCAGTGTGAGCGTACGGAAACGCTTACGGCTTGCGTAGGAATCATGCCGACCGTCGAGCAAGGCGAGGCCGTTCGCGTTAAGGGGGAATGGCGCAATGACCCTCGCTGGGGGCCACAATTCGCGGTAAAAGCCTATGAACTGGTGCGCCCCGCGACTCTCAAGGGCATTACACTCCTTCTTTCATCTGGGCTTATCGCCAATATCGGTCCCCAGCGAGCTGAACGTATCAGCGAGACATTCGGAGTCGAGACACTCGACATCTTGGACAATGAACCGGAGCGTCTTACCGAAGTAAGCGGAATTGGCAAGAAGAGGATGGCGACCATTGTGCAAGCATGGCGTCGCCATCGGGATATCCGTGAGCTACTGCTGTTTTTACAGGAGTTCGGCGTCTCAGTGAACATGGTAAGCAAGATCTATCGCGCATACGGCGAACATGCCAAAGAAGTAATCTCGAGCAACCCTTACGCACTTATCGACGATATATGGGGTGTCGGTTTCAAAAAAGCCGACGCTGTCGCACAAAAGCTCGGGTTCAAACAGGACTCATACCGACGGATCCGTGCCGGTATCATTCACACACTCCAGGTTGCCGCCCAAGAGGGGCACAGCTATCTTCCTCGGCAGGAGTGCACGGAACGGGCGACCGATATTCTTGGTGTTCAGCAGGAATTGGTGCTTTTTTCCATAGACAATGTAGTGGAACGCAAATCTATTATCGCCGACGATGACCGCCTCTACCTTCCTCCCTATTTTTATGCCGAGAAAGCGGTCGCCAAAATGATCGGTGAGCGAATCGAGGGCGAGGCCGGCTCACGAAAGATGATCGCCACCAGCAAACTCAACGAGTGGCTTGACCGGCATAAGACCAGAACGGGTTGGACACCCGACCCTCGGCAAGTCGATGCCGTACGCATGGCTACCGGCGGAGGTATGATGTTGCTGACGGGGGGACCTGGTACCGGCAAGACCACCACACTTCGGGTGATCGTCTCATTTTTCCGTGAACGTAGCCTTCGGGTGGCTTTGGCGGCTCCTACGGGTCGGGCGGCGCAGCGCATGGGTACGATTGCCGGCCTTAATGCAAAAACCATTCACCGGCTTCTTGAGTATCGCCCCCAAAAAGGCGGCACCCTTTTCGCGCGCAATCAGGACAATCCATTGGAGATGGATGTGGTGATCATCGATGAGGTGTCGATGATAGATCTCATGCTCATGAAAAACCTTTTAGCGGCGTTGCCCAAGGCGGGCTCGGTGATTTTAGTCGGCGACAGCAATCAATTGCCCTCGGTGGGAACCGGTAACGTCTTGGCGGACCTCATCGCCGCAAGAGTAGTTCCTCATGTTAGATTGGAGACCATTTTCAGACAGGCATCGCAAAGCCGCATAGTCACCGCCGCACACGAGATCATTCACGGTTCGGTTCCCGAGTTCGACAACGGGCGCGACGACGATTGCTTTTTTGTTGTACGCGAGGATCCCGAGGAATGCCTCGACACGGTGGTGGACTTGGTAAGCAGAAGGCTACCGGACCGCTATAGTATCGACCCGATCCGCGACATACAAGTTCTGTCCCCCATGCACCGAGGCCAAATAGGCACGCAGATTCTCAATCAACTGCTTCAGCAAAAGCTTAATGACTCTACGCGAAAGATAACGCGCGGCGACGTCCGATACTGCGTGGGCGACAAAGTCATGCAAATTCGGAACAATTATGAGCGTGGCGTGTTCAATGGCGATATCGGCTTTATTACCGCCCTTGTTGAAGACGAAGGGATAGCGGTCGGCTATGATGAGCATGTCGTGCGGTACGGCCTTAGTGATCTGGATGAGATCACCCACGCATATTGCATCAGCATCCACAAAAGCCAGGGATGTGAATTCAGTACCGTGGTAATCCCCGTCATGACCCAACATTATGTAATGCTTCAACGTAACCTTATATATACCGCTCTGACGAGGGCGCGTAAGAGATGTGTGCTGATTGGTATGCCTAAAGCGCTGGGAATAGCCGTCCGCAACAACGAGGCCCAGCATCGTTATTCGTGGCTAGCCGAGCGTTTGCAAAAGGAGGCGGAGCCGTAAACCACGCGATCCCGAGGGGGAGTAAAACGCTTGTACCTGAGACATCCTTGCCGAAACCGCTCAGGGAATAATTATCCCAATTCAGTGCCGCCGATGCAGGGCTTTTATCTTCCACCGTATGGAAAATTACTATATTTGATGAGATTCATTATTCTGGCCTAACAGAACAGAAAGTGAATTTAAATGCGCCAGTAGCTCAGCTGGATAGAGCGTCAGCCTCCGGAGCTGAAGGTCGCGGGTTCGAATCCCTCCTGGCGTATATTACAATAAACATCGTGTATCTCCTTACGTATTTGATGCACCTGAACAAAGGGGCTCATTATCAAATACAATGTTAAAAGCAAAAGCCTTTTCGACATCATCGAACCGGTGATGGAAGATGACGAACTGCTGGACAGCGAGTTGCTGGAGCAGACGGTTCTGGACCTCATCAAGCAGGGTAAGCGTAACTTTTCCATCGACTTGTCGGGGCTGGACTACATCTACTCCGACTCGATGAACAAGCTTCTGGGACTGAACCGTAAGGTACTTGATGTCAATGGGCGTTTATCGCTTCTTTCGCCCACCGACGAGGTGCGACAGATAATAGAACGTGCCGGCATCCACAATTTCATCAAAATTTTTGATGATGAACAGGAACTGGCTT
>WJJU01000142.1 GCA_014729595.1 Chitinivibrionales bacterium | reverse complement strand
GTGTAGACATGCATTATCACCATTAAAACAATTACGGTACCGGCAATGAACGCCTGTCGTTTCCAGTAAAACCAAATACGGAGAAAATCCCGCAATGTGCGCACTTGATTATGTATCATGCTTGTTTCCGGTCCACAAATGTCTAATTACAACGAAAACGTCGGTACAGCTTATTCCAATGTCGCCAGATCGTATTGTGCTCCAATGGCAATCCTAAAAATCGGCGGAATCATATTTGATATATACTGACGAATAAAAAGGTTAGCTTTTGCGATAGCTGTTTTGGGGACAAAAATGACATCAAATTGTCTCAAAAATAGATCCTCTGTGACATTTCCTCTTCGGAGAATTCTCCTCACATCTACAATCCGCTTGAGCGGCTTGCCGTCTTCCGTGCGGCTAATCACCAGTACCGAGCGTAGTCCCGCCACATCCATATCAACTCCAGCTTCCGCAAGAGCATGGACAAGTGTGCGAATCGTAGCCAAAGGATATGTACCCGGATCACTTACTTCTCCAAACACATATACATTATTATTTTTTGCCTCAGCTAAAGTCAGAGAAATATTTAGTGACGGATACCTTTCATGCAAAATGCTGTCGGCTTTTTGCTCGAGAACGGCGAAATCCATTCCCATGACATGCAGCGTGTCCAAAAAAGGAAATCGTAGAATGCCGTCAGGACCTACAGCTACTTGCACATCGTTTCTATCGGTGCCGGTAATGGATCGCATAAGATCCTCTGCGGCTTGTTGATAGGCCATAGGAGTTACATAAACCGAAGGCTCACGGATAACTTCAGCAAAATGCCTACTTATAGTATCCGCCAGTTCAGCGGGAGTTAATCCGCCGGCCCTGATTGTCCCCTTCGGCGGGACATTCACCATACCATCCGGAAGAATCGTTGTCTCGCGGTTAAGCTCGGGATTTGAATAGAACTCGATTTTGACGGCATCGCCCTGCTCCAATTGATAACTACCACCATCAATACCTGATAGGGCCGGCCTGAATGATGCCCTTACTACGTCCCCGGGGCCAAGCACATAGCTCCCCACAGTGAAATCAATAGTATCTGAATAAACCCGTTCCTCACGGATCACAAAGCCCGATGCACAACAACTCAGGCAAATGGGTAAACAGGTAATGCAGAAGAGGAGCAATACCGTTGTGCGCCATTTAATTTCATATTTTTGCTTAGTAAGGGTTTTGCCCGGCATTATATACCTCGATGTTTAGCAGAATTCTTAAAAATACAGTTGTTTTGTTTGGAATGTGTTAGAATACCATGTGAGTAAGGTTAGAGAGAATGAGAATTGCATTATGCATCAACAATTAAGTATTAGTGATGCCTATGATCATAATACGCCATTCATTGGATAATGCTACCCCATAAATCTAAGAAAAAAAAGAAAACGAACGGGTTGCTCCGCAAGTGTTCATACATTAAGATGTGCCCCATTTGAAAATGCAATAATCTTGGTTACTGAGCTTTTGGTATTTAAATCTTATAAAGTGCTAACAAAGATCTAACAAATAAATATTTGTTTATAATACCCTATTCAAAATATTTCAGATATTGAGGAGCTTGATAACGATGAAGGATGGTACACGAATTTATGAGCAAGATGATAAAGAAGAAGTATTAAATATTTTTTTGAAAGTTTGGGGTGAAGAAGCATGTCAAACTCAAAAGCTATTCTGGGATTGGAAACATAGCCGAGATACAATTGCGGAAAATGACGGACAGATTTCGCACGTTATCGTAAAAAACGGGATAATAGCAGGGTACAATGGAGCGATCCCTAATGACTTCCGAATTGGCTCCAAAGTATTCAAAGGCTGCTATTGCATGGATACCATTGTGCTGCCGGATTACCGTGGAGCCGGAATCAGATTAGTTCGCAATCATCTTGCAGAAGTTCAGCTTTTAGTAGGTGGCGGCAATTTTCGCAATTTCGGATTATTCGAAAAAATAACCGCCAAGTTCACCGGTCGACAATCGATGAAAAGCCTTGAGCCAATTAGAATGGTTCTTATATATGATCCAACTATACCTATATCAAAAAAGAAGTTGTTACCCATTTTAAGTAAAATTCTTTCATATTTATGGCGCAAGGCTTTATCGATATATACCAATGTGCGAGTTCCACGAAAAGCCAAAGACATTAAGATGTTGGAAATTAACAGATTTCCGGATGCTATAGATGCATTCTGTAATGAATTCGGGAGGCGATTTGAGTGTATAGGCATACGGAATCGTGAATTCCTCAATTGGCGATTTGCAGAAGCTCCTCTTAACTATGAAATGTATCTTGCCCTCGACGGCAGCGATACGATAGTTGGCTATATGGTGTATCGGCATACCCAAGCTTTCGGCCGTAAAGCGATCATACTATGTGAGTGCTGCTCATGCGACCCTTCAGGCGGCCAATATTCCTTCATGCTGGACTTTCTTCATACCCAAGCCAAACTCAATGGAACGGGTATTGTAATGACTCTCAAGACAAACCACGCAATCTTTGACGAAACACTACGGAAGTACGGTTATCTGCCTAAGCCGGTCAAACACATACTGGTCGGCGGCCGCATAGACGGCAATGAAGAAGAAAAGGACCTTTACTACAATCCGGAGAAGTGGTATGCTACACCGGCGGACAGTGACTATGAGTTTCTTTTTTTCCGTCAGTATTAGCAAGCAAAATTGCTTCAATGGCAAAAGCGCGATTACCCATCGGGTAACAAATAGGACGAAATCACCAGAAATGAGGACGGGTGTTTGATGAGAATTTTTATAGTTGCTATGGCAAATGGAATATACTCAGTGCAACTTGCCAAGGGGCTGGCCGAATCCGGCCACCATGTCGCCATAGCTGTTGGACCGCCCGAGGGTCAAGAAATTCGCCGAGAAGTGCCGAAGTTTCTGCAGAACCCTCGTCTAACCTATCATACAAATCATTCATATTCATCTAAAAGAGATATTCGGCATTTCCTTCAGTTCGTGGGTACTATAGCCCAAATATTTATGCATCGCAGCCAGGTAGTGCACATTGCCGGCGCAGGCTACAGTAAGCAGCCCATGTTGATTAGTCGAATAATAAGCCTTTTTGGGATACCCGTCGTAACAACAGTGCATGACGCCCAATTTCACCCTGGAGACAACGCCGAATTGAGGACTGTACAATCATTTATTCGTCTTATTGATTCTTCAAGAGCAATCATAGTACATGGGAAACAAATTGCATCGAAGCTTTCCCATAACTTGGCAATAGAGCCCAAAAAGGTTTTTGTCATTCCACGGGGAAACAATGACATATATTTGCATTGCCAACATTCCAAATCTTATGAACCGGCTAAAGTACCGACGGCTCTACTTTTTGGAAGGATGCGACGCTACAAAGGCTTACATGTTTTGCTCGATGCCGCGGAGATCATATATTCCCGGCTCCCCGCATTCAGAGTGGTCATTGCCGGTAAGGGACCGGAACTCGACCGTTTTGAGGAACGGTGTCACAACTTGCCTAATGTCGAAGTACACAATAAATATATAAGCTTTTCTGATTTGGTAATGCTCCATTATCAGTGCACTATGGTAATAATACCCTATATCGAGGCCAGCCAGTCCAGCCCATTAAACATCGCCTTTTCTTTCGGCAAGCCCGTTGTCGCTACACGCGTCGGAGCCATTCCGGAGGTTCTCAGGCATGGTGAAGACGGGTTGTTGGTAGCACCGGGGGCCCCGAAAGCTCTTGCGGAAGCTATGCTGAGGATTGGCCGTGATCCTATTCTTGCCGAAAAAATGTCGGTATCAGTACGAGCTAAGGCAAATGGTGATCTGTCTTGGTCCGGAGCAATCGCCGCACAAACAGGAAGCGTTTACAAACACGTACTAAACGGAAAAAGCATATTAACTTCCTCCGAATCTCATTTTTTCCGCCCCAAAAGAACTGCTGCTGAAATCAATGAGTGTTATCTTCGATGCACGGAAGAGCAACGGTCATACATAGAAAATCGAGGCTGACCTTGAAGAAATACTTTTTTTAATCCGTAAAAACAATTAACAATTATTTGATCGCAATATAGTGTATGAGGTTAATGATTCAGCATACCATTTAGGTAGTAGTAAGGCAATTTTACGGTGACAGCAATGCTTAATGATTTTTTCCTTTTTTGGAGGCTCCGCTCACCTCATCATATATGCTCTCCAAGCGATGTGTCTGCTTGCGGATATCAAAGAACTCCGTTACACGCCGGCGTGCTTCTCTACTGAATTTGGCGCTTCGCTCTTTATTGTTGAGAAACTGGATTATAATTTCCGAGAGGCGGCGCACATCTTTCGGTGGAGCCAGGCATTCAGCGAGAAGCGCATTGCCTACGGCCTCTCGAACCGGCGGAATATCAAACAGCGCCATCGGCAATCCCATCGCCATAGCCTCCTGGACCGCTGTCGGCAACCCCTCCCAAAAGCTTGGGACGCTGAACACCGCCGCCTTTTCCATCCATTGCCTGACGACTTTATGGCTCTGAGCACCTAAGAATTCACATGGGAGGCGTCGGTGCGCGGCCAATTGCTTTAATTCGCTACGACAAGGCCCGTCACCTATAATAACGAGACGCGCACCCTGGACATGTCGGCAAACACGACACATCGCCTCAATCAGATAATCACAACCTTTGTAATCAAATAATCTACTAACGAAAAGGACAACCGGATCTTTCGGTTTGTCCCAAACCGGTGTGAAATGATCAACATTTATCCCAATATAGTGAACAATAATCTTACTTTCCGGAATTCCCTGTCGAATAAGCCCTGCTTTCACATGCTGTGAGACCGCGATGAATAGATCAGCAGTTTCTATTAGGCGATTTCTCCGACGAAGATACACTCTGTTGCTAAGATTACGCTGCCTCCTTTTCCACTCATCGCTGGTATAGGAATCCGTCCCATGATAAGTCACCATGAACGGTAATTGTAAGCGCTCAATAAGGGGCACAAGGAAAGTTGCATCCTTCCCAAAATGCGCATGCACTACTGCCGGTGATGTTTTCTTCATATATCGCGACAAATGAGGTGCAAATGCCAATAATTTGTATGATGTTTCATATAGAAGACCAAAGGGTCCATGCCTGACGAGAAACATATCAAAATCATCCAAATTGTGTTCATTCACCCGGCGAGCACCCACCAACTTGGGAATGTAACGACTATAAAAAGAAACTTGGTTTATGATAAATGTCTCCGACAACATAAGGAGCTGATCACGATACACTATTGCAATGGGACTGGAATCCATATTTTAAGCTTCCGATCTACTGATATGACTGGTTATTTATGCTCTCAGGCAAAATAGTGCCTGCTCAACCATAGGTGAAGGTAACCATAAAGGTATAGCTACCCCCGAAGAAACGTTAAATTGGTGTTTATATGTTTGGTTATTATTAGCAAGATGTTTGGTTTTTGTAGTCCATAGACGAATATTTCTATGTAAGCCTACCGCGGCTTAAGGACAACGCAAAAACCTAAATCCACAGCCTATCTTATTATTATTCTAACATTCTATTATTCATTTACTAGTATTACAGTCTTATTTTTTAATCACACTCACCTGATGCCGATCGATTGTTTTCAAGGGGAGGCAATTGGATATCAAAAAATCGAATGAAAGGAGGTTCGCTGAAAACATTTTGCCTCACAGGGGACATCGCTTTCGGCCAAATACCTTCGTGAGTGGTATACCTTCTTCGATGTCCATATTTATCGCATTCCATACTGAATACCGATCCGGTGCGGTACATGCATATGCGTTATAGGCTACCGTATGCAAAAAACTGCAAAGGGCGGGAATCTTTAGTCTCAAGTAGGAGGAACGAAATGCTTAAGAAGACTTTTGCCGCTTCCGCGGCGGTTCTTGCAATGGCCGTCACCACGTTTGCAGCGCCACAGTCCGCTGCTCCTAAAAATATTGTGGTGATGATACCCGATGGTTGTGGTCCCAGCATCATGACGTTGGCTCGCTGGAAAAAGGGTGCCCCCCTGGCCGTGGATCAGATGACGACCGGCTTGGTAAAAACCGATATGGCCAATTCGGTCATTACCGGCTCGGCTGCTGCCGCAACCGCCTTTGCCACGAGTTTTAAAACTACTGCCCGCTATCTTGGTCTTGGCCCGGACACCAGTCGCAATTTGACTACCTATGAAGCAGAGTATTCCAACGCCGACCTCGACCACCGTCCGCTTGCAACGGTTCTCGAAGCAGCGCGTTTGCAAGGCAAGGCTGTTGGCCTTATTTCTACCAGCCGTATCACCCATGCTACGCCGGCCGCCTACGCAAGCCATATTCAGGATCGCGGTTGGGACAATGATATCATGGAACACATGGTTCACAATGATATCGATGTTGTCTTCGGTGGTGGTGCTCGTCACCTTATTCCTTCGGGCTCGAGCTACACCACATCCTTTGGCGATGTTTGGGACGGTAGACGTACGGACGGCCAGAACCTGATGGATGTGCTTGCCGACAAGGGCTACAAATTCGTAGACAGCAAGGATGGCATGGCTTCGGTCTTGAGTGGCAAAGTTTGGGGTCTTTTCGACGACAGCCACATGGACGCGGATCTCGATCGCAACGAGTTTCATCCGACTCAGCCGACAATTGCCGAGATGACTCAGAAGGCAATCGAGATTCTTTCGCAGGATCCTGATGGCTTCTTCCTGATGGTCGAAGGCAGCCAGGTTGACTGGGGTGGCCATAATAACGATCCTATTTACATGGTTACCGACTTCTTGGCATTCGATTCCGCCGTTCAGGTGGCCAAAGATTTCGCTGATGCCAACAATGAGACCTCGGTTATCGGCTTCCCTGACCATAACTGCGGTGGTATGGATATCGGAAACCGCAGTTGGAACTGGAGCTACACCGGTATTAAAGTGGACGACCTGCTTGGTCCTCTTGCCGGCATGAAGCTTACCAGTGGCGGAGTCGAGAAAAAGCTCGGTGGCGATTATTCCGAAGCCAATATCATCAGCACGGTGCAAACGTGGTGGGGTATCACCCTGACGTCGCCCGATGTTGCCGAAATTCAGGCTCTACAGGCGGGAGATGCCGGTTCTTTCAACTACGCGCTGGCTCGCTATGTCAGCAAGACCTATACCGGTATCGGCTGGACCAGCCACGGTCACAACGGTGAAGATGTACCGTTGTGGACCTGGGGCACCAACCGTGTGCTTGGGACCATCGACAATACCAAGATCGCCTCGATGATTTTCAATGCTCTTGGTATGAGCGTAAACGCCGCGAATAATCGTTTGTTCCGGAAACTCACCGACTACACGATCGAAGACGACGATCCTACCGAATACTCCAACCCAACCGTCGTTGTGAGCCTTCCAACGGCGACGGCGCGAATGGAGATCAACAGGGACGTTCTTGAAATCGACAATGGCACAACCGTCGATACTTACGACCTCGAGGGTCTTGTAGTTAAGGTCCCGGCTACGGAACAGGTCTGGGTGCCTCAGCAGGCGCTCGACATCATGGCCACGTACTAAGTCGGCAAAAGAGCGGCGGCATCCCGTCGTCGGCTCTTTTGTTACAGTCAAGAGGCGAAACCCACTTTGGGTTTCGCCTCTTTTTTTCTTTTTGGGTTCATGCGCATTTATCCCCAACCGACGGCTTTCAACGTTACTCGATTCCGCTCGAATTGATTCGGTAAATGCAATCAATTCCGCGGCGGCAGTCCAAATCCGAACTCCGCTTACCTGTGTTTGTGAACAGACGAAGGATAGCCGGCTAGGAAATTCGCACTGGAGCTTATTGGCGGCATGGGCATAGCCGTTCGATTAGGACACGCTGTCAAATTCGACCCAACCGAAAATTTCAAGGCAAGGAAATCAGGAGGAAACAAATCCAATTGCCCGGAGCCGTAAAATGCTCCGTTTACAGTACAGTGGAGAAATTCGTCTTCCGCGTAGCCTCTGCTGAAGGTCCCATCGGACAAATTCCGACGGGAGAAGAATGGTTTGCATTCCAGGGTGCCCCCTTTTGCATCATCGCCGAACCGGCAAATAAAGCCTTCCCGAAGGCACCATGTGCGTCTTCACACTCCGGTCAGCTAGGATTTTTGTTATCGCATCCTGGAGCATTTCATTGTACAGGACTTCCGGGGCCTCAGCGTGCGAGGCCAACAGTTGCGTAAAACGAGTGGCTTGAGCGCGGGCTCGTTCAATTGTGCGGGTTTTATCTGTTCGGGCCTTGCTTAGGGTTTGGGCGGCGAATCCACCCACATCCCCCGACAGTAGGAGTTTTTCGATCTCGTCAAAAACCGAGTCGATCCGGCCCGTATGACCTCTTTTGCCGACATCTTCATAGCGATCGATCAGCCCAAGCAGCGTCTCCCAATTGCTCCCCGCCGCTTCACTCATTTTTGAGACACGGTATCGCACCGCCTTTTCCATTTCCAGTGCCTTTTCGCTTTCGGCGCTGTTAACTGCCTGGAATGCGGCCGCAACGGCTTGCGGTACCCGATTGCTACTGGTGGAGACATTCGTGACGACAAGGCCGAGAGAATCGAGCTTGTTCTGCACTAATGATCTGATACGATCGCTGTCGATCCGGCCGGCTACAAAATCCGCAACCGGTGTACCCGCTACAACCGCAACAATTGCCGCTTCCGTGGCCTGAAGTACCATGGTCCGTGCACGGTCGATCGTTCCGATTTCGTACACAAATCGGAGAACACCATCAGTCTCGCCGGGAGTCTGGGGACGATAATCGACTCGATAGTGCACGGTCCAGGTACCCTGAACGATATTACGGTCACCGGTGATGAGTGACCCTTCGAGACCTGGCCGAAAAGCCTGTGGCGCATGCGTCCGAACCCGGACACCGTCCTTCTCAGGACCTTCAAACAAAAACGCCTTGTCAACGGCGACGGTCTGGACGGTGGTGGGAATACGAAGGACGCGCCCGATTGGCGGCGGCATGGAAACATACGGTCCCCCCGGCCCCCGTACCAGCCCGGAGCCTTTGCCGGCCAGACGGCCCCAGCGAGACTGAACCGCGATGTATCCCTCAGGGACCCAGTGAAGGTTGCTCAGTAAAAACGAAGCTGCAAGCACAACCAAGACAATTTTGACTATGCGCAGCCCAAAACCGAACGCGCCGGCCATTGACCGACGATCATGTTCGTGCGCCGAGAGCCGTTCGTTCTCACTCTGTGCCGAACCTGAAGAATGGTCCGAGGTCTTATGCTCCGAGCGATCAGCCGGCATTAGTTCTCTCCATTGTCCATCATTGCGCTTGCTTCTTGAGCAAATCGATAGGCGGGGTTTGGGGATCCAGAATAAATGTAGTGTTCTTCGAGAGCATCTTTTCG
>WJJU01000141.1 GCA_014729595.1 Chitinivibrionales bacterium | reverse complement strand
GTACCGCATCCATTCGTTCGGCTTGAATCATGATTCTCCGGGACCTCCGCATGAAGACTGCACGGTGGCGTCGTTAATTTTGTCCCTGATCGCCGCGGCAAGCTCGAATTTTTCGCTGCGAATCGCCAATTCCATCTCCTTGCGAAGCCGCTTGAGTTCCTTATCGTCGAGCATACCCGCGGGCGCACACCGGTACTGCTTGCCCCGATGAACGTGAGCACTGTGAACCCGCAACAAGAGATTGTTGATGTCGTCGGCAAAAGCCTGATAGCAGGAGGAACATCCCAGCCAACCATTTTCTTTAAATTCAGCCAAAGTTAGATCACAGTTGGGGCAAACCACAGCATCATCCGCGGCGGCGTCCTGCCGCGAATTCTGTTCCTGCGGTTGCAGCGACACCTGAGGAACACCGATGGAAATAGAGATACCCTTCTTGCGCGCACACTCTTCGCATAGTCGAAAAATGGTCGTTTCGTTATTGATGATCTGCGTCAGATGGATGTTGGCGGGTTTGTTGCCGCATTCGTCACATTCGTGCATATACTTTTCTCCCCTGCGCTTCCGTTCAGCTTCGCCGAGCAACCCGCCCGTCTTCCATATAGAGCATGCGATCCATTCCCTCCGCCAGGCGCTCATTGTGGGTTGCCACAAGGAATGTTTGTTTTAACTCTTTATTGGCTTTTTTAAACAAGGCCAACAATTGCCGGCTATTCTCACCGTCGAGATTCCCCGTCGGTTCATCGGCCAAAACCAATGCCGGATCATTGAACAATGCCCGAGCCAATGCAACTCTCTGCCGTTCGCCCCCCGACAGCTCCGCGGGATAATGATTCGCTTGCCGGTCGAGCCCCATCACGTTCAGGAGTTCTTCGGCCCGCGGAACGCACTGCTTTTTTGCCCGCCCCCGTATCATACCGGGTATGCAGATATTCTCGATAGCGGTGAAATCGGGGAGCAAATGGTGAAACTGAAAAACAAAACCAATAAACTGACTTCGAAAATGAGACAATGCCGTCGCCGGCAATCTGTTAAGATCACGACCACCTACCTCGATTGAACCCGAAGAAGCCTTATCAAGCCCCCCCAGAATTTGTAGGAGCGTCGTCTTGCCCGCACCCGACACACCAATCAATGCAACTGTTTCACCCTCGGCAATCGAGAATGACACGCCTCGTAAAACACTGTATTCACCCGCTTCATCGGTGAATGTCTTTGTAACCCCATCGGCCCTTACAATTGTATCGCTGTTTGTTTCGCGTCCCATGTAATACGGATACATTCCTTGGATAGTGTGATGGTTCTTACTCGTAGCGAATCGATTCGGCGGGAAGCATCCGTGACGCTTGCCAAGCAGGGTAGACCGCCGCAAGCAAGCAGATAATGTTGGCCGCAACATACACGGCGACTACGTCGAACGGCATAATCAGAACCGGAAGCGTATCTATAAAATATATATCCCCTGGAAGAGGAATCAATCTCCAGCGGTATTGAACGAAACAGAGCGCAACTCCCAGCAACGCCCCCAAGGTCGAACCCATAAACCCAATGACCGCACCGTTGAGCACAAATACCTTCATGATGGATCGCGAAGTTGCCCCCATTCCCATGAGAATGCCGATCTCTCTCCGCTTTTCAAGAATCATCATGATCAACGACGAAATAATATTGAACGCCGCCACAATGATGATCAATGAAATGACAATGAATATTACCAGCTTCTCCAGCTTCATCCACTGAAAAAGCGATCGATTCTGCGACTTCCAATCAACGGCCCGATAAGGATAGCCGCCGATAATTTCTTTGACCTCTTGGGCTATACGGTCGGCCTGAAACAACTCAGTCGTTTTGATTTGAATCCCCTCAACGCCGTCGACCATAAGCAGACGGCGCGCCGATTCCACCCCGATGTAGACAAGATTGAGATCATATTCATACATACCGGTTTCAAAAATCCCGGTCACCACAAACCGCATCATCATCGGTGCCGGATCAATCGCGTCTTCATCCACCGCAAAGCCAATCAACACCAACTCTCGACCGGGACGAACCCCCAGCTTGTCCGCCAAACCAAGCCCAACTATAACCCCCGGCAATTCATCACCGTCACGGGCCTTCGTGGAATCGACCACAAATTCGCCATATTTTATTGAATTGGCAATATCGGTTACCGTGGGCTCAAGCTGCTGGTCCACGCCCATGATCATTACGCCTTCTTGTATGTTTTCGTGCTCAACACCGCCCTTGCCCATTATGTACGGTGCCGCACCCACCACCTTGGGATGCATAAGGATCTGTTCACGAAGCGAGTCGGGGTTATGAATAGGACGGCTGTGGTACTGGAGAATCTTGGCGTGAGCCAAGGTTCCAACAATCCTGTCCCGAACCTCTTTCTCAAAACCATTGGCAATCGCCAGTGCCACAACCAGCACCATCGTGCCTAAAAAGACGCCCGCCGCAGATATGTAAGTAATAAGCGAGATAAAGCCGATCTTGCGCTTTCCCCGCAAATAACGCAGTGCAATAAACCATTCCATGGAGTCTATGCTATCCCTTGGTGATAATGGGTTGCCGAAACCGGGTGTTCAGGACACCTATTCGGGCCTCAACAACGGAAACAAAACTACGTCTCGAAGAGTCGTTGCATCGGTCAGTAAGGCGACTACTCGATCGATTCCCATGCCCCATCCCGACATCGGCGGCATCCCGTACTCCATACAAAGCACAAAATCGTTATCGACGTCCATCGCCTCAGTGTCACCTTTTGCCCGCGCCTCCGCCTGTTCACGAAAGCGCTCCGCCTGATCGACCGGGTCAACAAGCTCCGAATAAGCGTTAACAATCTCCCACCCGTTGACTACCAACTGGAACCGATCCACAACCATAGGATCCTCATCATTACGGCGAGCCAAAGGCGAAAGGTCAATCGGATGCCGCGTAATGAACATGGGATCCACGATCTTAGGTCGCGAGACCTTTTTGTAGAGCATGTCGATCAAAGTCCCTCGACCGGCTTTCCGCACATCAATGCCGTCGTCAAGGGTGATTCCTCGTTCGGAAACGGCGGCCCAAAGCCCCTCTTTTGTGTCGTATTCGTTTATATCGATACCACAATCCCGCAAGATGAGATCCCGAAACGATACGCGCGGCCATTCCCCTTCAAATGAGATTTTTGTGCCCTGATATGTCAAATCGAGTGAGCCGTTCACCCGCCGCAAGAGTTCTTTGAATAACTCTTCGGTGAAATTCATATTGTCTTCATAGTTCCAATAAGCAACATAATACTCCAACAAGGTAAAATCCGGTAAATGCGAAGCATCGACCCCCTCGTTGCGGAATGAACGGGCAAATTCGTACACTTTTTCGTATCCGCCGGCAACCGCCCGCTTAAGGTAAGTTTCCGGAGCTATCCGCAAGTATACGTCGATATCCAATGCATTGTTGTGGGTGATAAAGGGTCGCGCAAGCGCGCCACTGGCCTTGTTGGTCAGTACGGGGGTATCGATCTCCATAAATCCGCGAGAATCCAAGATATCGCGTATCGCTCTGATTATCGCCGCCCTTTTCTTGAATCGCTCCATTACCTCCGGAGAAATAATAAGGTCCAAATAGCGCCGACGGAGGCGAAGCTCGGGGTCGGTAAGTCCATGGAACTTCTCGGGTAACGGTCTCAGGGCCTTGGATAAAAATGTCCAGCTTTTTACATCTACCGTCTTCTCACCCGTTTTGGTGGTTATGATCGTCCCCTCGATACCCACAAAATCGCCAACATCCACCAATTTTTTGAACTGAGCGAAACGCTCTCCCAGTTGTTTTTTTTGAAGCGAAAACTGTATTCCACCCGAAAAATCATGCAGATGACCAAAAGCCAACTTACCGAAATACCGAACGGCAACTACCCGCCCGGCCACGCGAACGCCTTCCTCGCCGTCCGCCAATCCAGCGGCGTCACCCAACGTATGCGTGCGCTCGAAACGCTCCGCATACGGTGCTTCCCCCACCTCGCGAATCGTTTCGATCTTCGCCCGACGCACCTCCATCTGCTCATTGCGTTCCTCAAAAGCATGCGATTCTTGTTCCGCCATGGTTCGAAACCACCCTCAATCGGCAAAGCCAATGTGTTAATAAAAAACTACAGAGCAGCAAAAATACTTCTTTGGGCGAGGTTGGCGTTGGAAGACCGATGAGAGCGGGGGGATTGGGGGTCACCAGCACTCCGGACGATGTGCGAAGAAAGAGTGAAAGAAAGCATTGTCACCAAGTCCGTGAGAGCTACCGCTTTCACAGGGCTACGCCGGTACGGCGTAAGGTCCATGGAGCATCGCTCCTCCGTCTTAATTACACACTCCAAATTCGCATCCAAGATTTCAAATCCCAATAATCCGATGGCTGGTTTCCCGCCGGTTCACGGTGCGAACCATATAGAAGAACGCGAACACGCACTCCATTTGTCAACGGCCGGGGAATCACCTATTTTCCCGTCGTTACACGGAGTCTGTTTATAATGCGACGAACCGCCCATTTCAAGTATTACCGGTTCGCCGGTTACGCCGACTGCGCCGTTACCGCGGCGGGTACTTCGAATGCCCCGGCGACCGCATTGAGCGGAAGATTTTCCGCTGAACAAATACAATTCATGTATTATGTAAGTAGCGGGAGAGTAGTGTATCAACCCCCACCGCTTTATCCTGAGTTGGTGGAATGGAAGCGAAAAAAGGGTAAGACAACGGAAGAAAAATGAAATGATGCTCAATAGTTGAGCATCGCCGTCTCTACGCAGTACGTCACTGAAGGGAGCACCATGCCGTCACAGAATCTTAAGCCAGGGGTATCGGTTCACGGTTTTCGACTCACACGCGCCGAAAACATACCTGAATTGCGGTCGGAAGCAGCGGAATTAGTTCATGAAAAGACCAACGCCCGGGTTCTCCACCTCTTCAACGAAGACCCGAATAATCTTTTCTGCATCGCCTTCCGCACGCCTATTTATAATAACACCGGCGTTCCGCATATCTTGGAGCACTCCGTGTTGTCCGGCTCCAAGAAGTACCCCCTCAAAGATCCTTTCAAAGAAATGCTCAAAGGCTCGCTCCAGACATTCCTTAACGCGCTAACGTATCCCGATAAGACGGTTTACCCGGTATCGAGCAAAGTCGAAAAGGACTACTTAAATCTGGTTAGTGTGTACTGCGACGCAGTTTTTCATCCACTTTTAAATCCCGAGACATTTTATCAAGAAGGTTGGCATTACGATCTGCAGAATCCTCAGGACGAAATAAGTATCAAGGGAATCGTCTACAACGAAATGAAAGGTGTGTTCTCCGATTTTAGAAGCCATCTGTCGCGCAAAACACTGTCCGCGCTCTATCCCGACACAACCTATTTCTACGAAAGCGGCGGCGAACCCGAGCATATTACCGACCTTACTTACGAACAGTTTGTCGCGTTCCACAATACATTTTATCATCCCTCGAATTCGTACATATTCCTTTACGGTAACATTCCCACCGAAAAGACCCTCTCTTTTCTTCAGAACAATTACCTCGGCGCCTACGAACGCCGGCCGGTCAATTCTTCCATCGCCGCCCAACCGCAATGGCGAGAGCCCCGAAAGATCGAAATTCAGGCGCCCTCTTCGAAAGATGATGACGGCACCGCTAGCGTTTTGATATGTTGGATACTCGATAAGGCCACGGAACCGCTGTCCACTTTGCTTGGCGGTATATTCTCGCGTTATCTGATCGGCACTCAGGGCTCCCCGTTGCGCCGCGCCCTTATCGATTCCGGACTTGGTGAGGATCTGGATGATATGAGTGGGCTCGAACCCGATCTTGTTCAGACCATGTTTGCGGCGGGACTTCGAAAAACCCGGGCGGAGCACACGGACCGCATACGCGATCTGGTTTTCGACACTATTCGCAAAGAAGTGGAAAACGGCCTTGACGAAGATCTGCTGGAGGGCGCCATCCGGCAACTCGAATTTGCACTTCGTGAGATCACCGATTCTTCGCATTTCCCCTACAACCTTATGCTGGCCGATCGCTGTTTTCGTTCCTGGATTTACGATGGAGATCCGCTTGCACACCTCAAATTCGAGGCTCCGCTCAATGCGCTGAAGGATCACAAGAGTAAGGGCACGGCTTTTTTCGTACAAAAAATGCGTGAGATGTTCCTCGACAACAATCACTGCCTTGTCTCAACGGTCACCGCGTCGGCGGCGATGGGCGAAAAACTTGGCGAGCAGACCCGTGAACATGCAAAACAGCTTACCGCTTCATTTGGTGACGCCCAAAGGAATGAGTGCTACGAGCTTACCCGAAAACTGCTTGAAGCACAAGCGGCGCCTCCGCCTCCCGAAGCATTGGCGACCATCCCCAAGCTAAGCCGAAAAGACCTTCCCCCCGAAACCGAGAAGGTCCCTTCCTCGCAACGTACGATTGCTGACGTACCGGTCTATGTTCACCCTTTGTTCACTTCGGGCATTGTCTATTGCGATATTGGATTCGACATTTCGGTTCTCTCCCCCGAGCTTCTTCAGTATTATCCGCTCTACTCGGAACTTCTGACCCGATGCGGGGCCGCGCGGTTCGATGATCAACAGATGTCCAAAAGAATATCTCTGAATACCGGCGGCATCGGCAACTCCGACTTTTGCATAACACGTGCCGGCACGACCGATAATCTCTTGACCATGGGCTTTTTTCACGGCAAAGCCTTGCCCGAGCGCTTTGATGAGATGCTTGCAATATTTCGCGATCTATTCCTGGAACCGCGGCTGGATGATGCGAAGCTCGTTCGCGATCTGCTATTGGAAATGCGCAACAGCCTATATGCATCGGTACTTCACGGGGGCCACCGTTTTGCCATAGGCCATGCCGCTTCGCGGCTCTGTCCGTCACGCCACATATCCGAATTACTCGGCGGAATCACTCAGCTTCGTTTTCTGGACAAACTGGCCAAGGCGAATGAGATGAAAGCGGTAATCGAGTCTCTCAGACAAGTTCACGCGCTTGTGGTGAACAAGGCGGGAACAGTGCTTTCGATGACCTACGACAATGCCGACAAGGTCCAACCCTCACTCGAAGAATTTCTGGATGTACTGCCGATCCAATCACGCAACCAAGCGAATATTGGATTCTCACCGAATGCAGAGGGTGAACCGGTGGGCATAGAGATCAGTTCATCGGTTAACTATGTAGCCCGGTCATGGAAATTGGATACCCCGGAACCACACGGAGCGGGACTGTACCATCTGATGGCACGCAATCTCTCTACGGGGTACCTCTGGGATAAGATCCGCGTCGAAGGAGGAGCCTACGGAGGAATGGCGGCATTTTCGGGATCTCACCCGGTTTTTTCGTGCGCTTCATATCGCGATCCATACCTTACGGCAACCTTGGATCATTTCGTAAATGGCCTGAAAAAAATCGCGACCGGTTTGCCCGAAGACGACGTCGCGCAGAGTGTCGTCGGTGCCGTCGGGCGTATCGATGCCCCGTCGAGCCCTCACGGCAAAGGTTTCGGAGAGACAACGGCCCTGATGGCGGGGCATACGTGGGAACGCCGTCAACGGCTTCGTGAAGCGATTCTGGGAGCCACTTCAAAAGACTTGGCGCCTATGGCTCAGAGGATTCTTGATGAAACCCGGTCATCGGTGACGGTCCTCGGCAGTGAATCCTCACTGAGTCAGGCGGTCCAAGGAGGGTACACTATGAAACGCGAGAATCTATTGTAAGTCACGGCGACAGCCGTCAAGGCGATCCCCGCCGCGTTCGATTTAGCGTAAGTGCGATTCGCATTTTTGTTGAAAGTCATTCAACACGATTGTGAATCGCATGACGGATCACCGATATCGGCTCACCGCCCCGTTCATTGGGCACTAACCGGTCCCGAACTGATTCGAATGAGGAAAATTCGCCTATAAAACAGCAAGGGGTCGCGATTAGAGGATTTTGATACCCTCCCGTGACCCCATGCGCAAAAAGTGTGGGAAGTGGCTTGAAGACGGACCAAGGAAGAGAAGGGTTTT